>NZ_JBGTZB010000036.1:0-16573 GCF_041807825.1 Streptococcus sp. E24BD
GTCTTTCTAATGAGTTGTTTAAGCACTTTTCATTGTAGGTCATATGGAACTTTTTTTCTACACTCAAAAGGCTCTATAATCTCCATGGTGGATTTACCCACTACAGAAATTATAGAGCCACAAAAACGGCATGTCATGATCAGTGACCTGCCGTTTAATCTGATTTAAATTATTTTTAACCCTATTCTTTATCAATTTTGATACCCTTTAGCAGGAAAAATCGGAAACCGAGATAGGTGACCAAGACCCAAATAGCAGTAGCTAGCAAGCGTCGCCAGTCCAAGACTTCCGTCAACAAGTCTTTTGATGGGCTATAGCTCAAGAAGAGGTGGTAGAGTGGTGTTACCAGCAAGAACGCACGCTTGAGTTGACGGAGCTTTTTGGCTTTAACCGTCTCATAGTCTTGTTCATCGACCTCGTGGGTTCGTATGCCCAGTTGATTGCTCTTAAACATCATGTAGCCTGTCGCCACATAAAACCAGATAAAGTTTGTCCACATGAGCAAGTCCAAGGCGATGCTAGGGGTCTTCATCAGGTAAAAAGCCAGAGCTGTACTCAGCAGATTAATCATAAAATGCACCATAAATAGCTGATTACCGATACGGTTGACCATGGCTTCGCGGTATTCGTCCAATTCCTCGATGCCGTAAAACCAGCGGATAATCTTGCTCCATAGAGTCGTTGTTGTCATGATAAGTCTCCTCTAACTGTTGAGATTAGTCGATGATGGTAATTTTACGGTTATTTTTAAAGGCAAGGTAAGCTAAGCGACTGACGACCACTGTTGCCCAAACTGGCAGAGCGATGCTGCTTAGGAAATCCGGTCTATAGTCATGAGTGGCATTGGCGAACAGGAACAACCACCCCAACCCTATTGCTGTTAAGACCGTTTGGAGAAGCGTCCGCTTGAGTATGTTCAGCCTAGCCTGTTTCAACCCTTGTTTATCGGTCTCGACCTTATCCAGTCCTAGTCGCCTTGCCATCTTCTTCTGAAGATGAGGTGGTAAAAAGAGCAAGATAAGGATAATCACCTCGATAGTGCCGGGCAAGTTGAAAAAATAAGCCAAGCCAATCAGGAAGACGAGACAATACATGAGCATGTACATGTTGTTACCGAATTTGTTAATCTCGCTGATGGTGTACTCGTCCAAGTCACTGGTGATGTCGTAGAAACGCCGTAGAAAGAAAATGTAGAGGTTATCTTTATTGAGGTTCATCATTTTAGTCTCCTTGAGTTGTTTTTGATGGTTTTGGGAGGATAGCTGCCGCAAAGCTAGAGGATAATAGTTTGTCAGGCCATGTTACAAAGTGAATAGTTGAGCCAACCACTAGCCCACTAACGCAAGGATAACCATTGCCAGCAAACAGTTTTATCATCCTGCTCCCCTTAAACATGTCTCGTCTCCCAAAAAAGGGTATTTAGGTCAGTTTCTAGCACCTCTGCCAGCTTGATGCAGAGGTCCAGTGAGGGATTGTACTTGTCGTTTTCAATCAGGTTGATGGTCTGCCTAGCGACACTGATGCTCTTGGCCAGCGCTAACTGCGACAGCCCAGCCTGAGTGCGAAAGTCTTTGACACGGTTCATCTGAACTCCTTTCAGTGTTTTTTGGGAAATAGCAGAGCTGATGTCTTTTATATGTGACACATTGGAGTAAAATTTTTTGAGGTCACCCTCAGTGTCTTATATAGATGACATCACTGCTTAAAAAATTTTGGGCACGTCCACCCAGGTCATATATATGTCACATACCTAGTATAACAGATAAGAAAAAATGTGTCAACTATAAATGACACATTTTTTTTTAGATTTTTTTGCTGTTCGCTAGGCTAGCATGTCGGGTTAGCCCCAGACTTCAGTAAAGAACAGCGTTTAAGAACGCATGGCTGAAATCAAGCCATAGCAGTCTTGTAGCTGAGCGAGTTTTTTTGCGTGCTTGCTTTCCTTTTCTGACGAAGGGTTTGAGTGATAGGGTACTTCAGCTGCTGGAAAAACAGCCCTGGATTCTAGTGATGGAGAGCAAGGGCTGTCTGTCATGGTTTTGATAGGTTGCAGGTCTTGATTTTGAAGCGCCTATGTCAACTCGTCCAGATAGTCGAATTGCTCGAAAGCTCTGCTATTGGCGATAGCCACCAACAATGTCCCTTTGGCCAAGGGCTGGTTGAGGGCAAGGGTCGTGTTGATGGGAGCGTTCTTTTGCTCACGGAGACCGATGATGTTGATGTCGTAGGTGTTGCGAACATCTAGCTGAATGATAGACTTGCCGATCCATTTATCAGGAATCTCAAACTCAACAATAGCGGTGTCCCCCTCGAAATGAAAAACGTCGTGAATTTTGTTGCGCAGCAGTGTCGAAACCAGGTTGACCCCAGCTTCGCGCTCTGGCGAGATAACCAAATCAGCACCGACGGCATAGAGGACTTCCTCGTAGCTCATACTCTTGGCCTTAGCGACAATTTTCTTGACGTCCAGCTTTTTACAGTTGATGACGGCAAGAACGGCTGCCTCTAGGTTAGTTCCTGTAGCGATAACCACAGCGTCGCAGTGGTCGATACCAAGCCCTTGCAGGAAATGGTAGTCGGTAATGTCACCGACAGCAGCCTTGCTGACCTGATCAGCGACCGCCTCAATATGGCGACCGTCATTGTCTGCAGCGATAACGTCCTGATCAAACTGGGTTAGCTCCCTCGCCACTGTGCGACCAAACACACCAAGTCCCAGCACACCGATAATTTTTCGTGTCATAAGATCCTTTCCTAGCCCACCAAAATGTTGGTTTCCGCATATTGGATGGGTTTTTCTTTTTTCTGAACAAGGCTGAGCAGGACAGTGATTGGTCCTACGCGGCCGATAAACATGAGTAGCATGATGATGACCCGACCACCCAAGCCCAGCTGGCTGGTGACATCCATGGTGATGCCGACCGTTGCTAGAGCGCTGGCCACTTCAAAGAGCAGGGCAAAGGGGTCAAGTGACGGCTCAACCTGCAAGAGCAGGAGATAGCCGACCAAAAAGACTGTAAAGAAGAAAATCAGCACCGTCAAGGTTTGCTTGAGCAGCTTTTGTGGAATGCTTCGGTACTGAAAGAGGATTTGGCTATTGCCAGATAGCTCGGCCTTGAAGACCAAGAAGAGAATGGCGACCACGCTCAGCTTGAGCCCGCCTGCTGTCCCACCAGGTGCACCCCCCATGAGCATTTGCAGGATATAGAGGATATTGGTCACCAAGTCAGTTTGGACATAGCTGATGGTCGAAAAGCCTGCCGTTCGCATGGTCACAGTTTGAAAAAAGCTGACTAAAAGTTGTTGTGGTGGGCTGTAATGCCCGATGGTGGCTGGATTATCCAGCTCAATCAACCAAGATAGGAGCGTTCCAGCTAGTAGGATGATACCGGTGGTGATCAGCATCAATTTGGAATGTGGTGACAACCAACGCTCCAGTCGCTTGGGCTGGCGTGGTTTGGTTAAGACGGAGCGCTTAAAGGCCTGAATCAGATCTTTCCAGACGATGAAGCCTAAGCCTCCTGATAAAATCAACCCTGCAATGACCAGATTGACCAAGGGATTGACGACGAAATCGCCCAGACTGTTGGCGCCTAGGTTATCAAAACCGGCGTTACAAAATGCAGAGATGGCGAGGAAAATGCTGTTAAAAATGCCATCTGCCCAACCATAGCGGGGAATGAAATCCACCATAAGAAGGAGGGCTCCCACCCCTTCGATAGTTAGAGTGATTTTGTAGATGGAAAAGAGATGCTCTTTCAAGCTTGTCGGCTGGTCAAAGCTGAGCGAGGACTTGAGCAATTCTTGGTCGTTGACACCGACCTTGCGCTTGAGGGTATAGTAACTGATGGCAATCAGGCTGACCAACCCCAGCCCACCAATCTGAATCAGAATCAAGCAGATAACCTGCCCTAGGCGATTGTAGACCTCAGCGACAGGAAAAACTGACAGACCGGTCACGCAAACCATGGAGACCGCGTGAAAGAGGTGGTCAAGGTAGCTGGTTGGCGGTGCACCTGCCACGTGAAAGATGGGGAGAGACAGTAAGAGACTGCCGACGAGAATAGTCGCTAAAAAACTGATACTCAGCTTCTGAGCGATGGTTAGGGGTCTTAATTCAGGCATCATAGGGGTTTCTTATTTGGCAAGCCAGCCTTTCTGGGGTATTTGTTAGGTGTTTCTTTGGTTTTGCGGACAATGGTCAGGTTGCGGGAATCACCGTTTGGCAGCTGGTAATCTCTTGTCTCGTCGACCTTGGCAAAGAGGGTCTGAAGCGCTGTTTTAGCGTCAAGTAACTCGCTGTCAGCCGCTGCTGCCTTGAGGGCAATCAGCTGACCATTGATACGAAGAAAGGGGATCGTCAGCTCTGCCAAGACTTGCAGGCGAGCGACAGCTCTGGCAGTGACGAGGTCAAACTGCCCTCTGAACGTCTTATCTTGACCAAAGTCTTCCGCTCTGCCATGATAAAAAGCGACACCAGTCAGCCCTAACTCCTCAGCTAGTAAGGTCAAAAAGCTAATCCGCTTATTGAGGGAATCGATAATGGTGACCTCAAGCTCTGGGCAGAGGATTTTCATCGGAAGGCTGGGAAAGCCAGCTCCAGCACCGATATCCAGCAATGTTAGGGGCTGGTTTTTGATGTGCCCCTGAAGAACTGGTGCAAGGCTGTCGTAGAAGTGTTTGAGATAGACCTCGTCGCGTGCGGTGATGGCAGTTAGGTTAATCTTTTCATTCCATTCAACCAAGAGCTCAAAGTAACGGTTGAATTGTGCTTTTTGCTGGTCGTTAAGGAAAAAGCCAGCGGCTGCCAAGTGGTCGTAAAATTCTTGTGGTGTCATGGTTATCCTTTATCGTCTTTAGTGGTTCCATTCTACCACAAACTCCCTTTTTTTGCCAAAGTATGGTATAATGGTTCTGTAGAAAAAAGGAGGAACTCTCTATGTTTTGGATTATTATTGCTATTGTTGCCCTTATTGCCTTACTCGTGGTCGGTGTGTATAACAGCCTGGTCAAGAGTCGGGTGCAAACACAAGAGTCTTGGAGCCAGATTGACGTTCAACTCAAGCGTCGTAATGACCTGATTCCTAACTTGATTGAGACTGTTAAAGGCTACGCCAAATACGAAGGTCAGACCTTGGAAAAAATTGCAGAGTTGAGAGCGCAGATTGCTAAGGCTAGCAGCCCAGCTGAAGCCATGCAGGCTTCTGATGCTTTGACTCGTCAAGTTGCAGGTATCCTTGCTGTTGCAGAAAACTATCCTGACCTTAAAGCCAATGCCAGCTTTGTCAAGTTGCAAGACGAATTGACCAACACCGAGAACAAGATTTCTTATTCTCGTCAGTTGTATAACACCACCGTTTCCAACTATAACGTCAAATTAGAAACCTTCCCAAGCAATATCATTGCAGGCCTGTTTGGTTTTAAGAAGGTTGACTTTTTACAAACTCCTGAAGAAGAAAAAGTTGTGCCAACAGTTAATTTTGACTTCTAATTTTTCACGGAAGAGGCTGGGAAAAGATTCCTAGTTTCTTCATTTTATTGTCGTTAATCAGAGGAGTTGTGGTGGTTTGGAGTAATTTTTATCGATTTTGTCTGTTTTAAAGTTGCCCATGCACAGATCATTAGTCCCCACTGCTGAGTGCTTTAAGGCTTTTGAGCTTTGAAGGGGGAGTGACGTAGTCTTGGAGATGTAATTCTGACGAATGAACGATTGTTGCCACACACTCTTTTTTCAAACTGGAGGAAAACCCTATGCTGTTTGAACAAATCAAGTCTAACAAGCGACGAACCATCGCTTTATTGCTCGTTTTTTTCGCTCTCTTGACAACTCTCGGAGCTGCGCTAGGTTATGTGCTGGCGGATTCACTGGCGTTCGGCGCTGTGCTCGCCCTTCTTATCGGGCTCATCTATGCTGCCATCATGATTTTTCAATCAACCAATGTGGTCATGTCCATGAATCAGGCGCGTGAAGTGACGGTAGCCGAAGCCCCAGACCTTTATCATGTGGTCGAAGACATGGCCATGGTCGCTCAAATCCCCATGCCACGTGTCTTTATCATCGATGACCCAGCCTTCAATGCCTTTGCTACAGGGTCAAGCCCCGAGAATGCAGCGGTTGCTGCGACGACAGGTCTTCTCGCAGTAATGAACCGAGAGGAACTTGAAGCGGTCATGGGGCACGAAGTCAGCCATATTCGTAACTATGACATCCGTATCTCGACCATAGCTGTCGCTCTCGCATCGGCAGTAACCCTCCTGTCTTCGCTGGGTGGTCGCATGATGTGGTATGGTGGTGGACGTTCACGCCGAAACAACCGCGATAACGACGGAGCTAGTGTCCTGATTCTGGTTTTTTCTTTGTTGGCAATCGCTCTCGCACCGCTGGCGGCCACCCTTGTTCAGCTAGCCATTTCCCGCCAGAGGGAGTACCTGGCTGATGCTGGCGCTGTTGAGTTGACCCGAAATCCCTACGGGATGATTAGGGCGCTTCAAAAATTGGACCAATCTGCCCCAATGCAGCAGTCTGTTGATTCAGCCAGCGCAGCTTTATATATCAATGACCCTAAGAAAAAAGAGGGCTTTAAATCCCTCTTTTACACCCATCCCCCCATTGCAGACCGTATTGCACGGCTAGAAAAGATGTAAGATAAGCCCCTTTCTGTTCACAACGGCTGACAGAAAGGGGCTATTTTATTTTTGTACTCATTTCCTCAACCGCTCACTGAAACTGATTGCCCAAATCAACAACGGTCAAAATAATGTCAGTCATTTCCTCAGGACTCTCTTGGCCACCTGTTTCAATCCAAAGACTGATGATGCTTTCTATGGAGGACAAATAAACGGTCAGGGCATAGGGATAAGGGATGCGGTAAGCCTCGACTAAGGCTTCTGCAATTTGCTCGTCGGGACTCAGTAGATGGCGAGTGAAGTCCTTGATTGATTCAGACAGATTCAAAAAGAGACTATTAGCTATGGCTGAAATAAAATCAAAATCCCCTTTCAAAAACTGTAAAATCGCTAAAATCCCTGCTCTAGGCTGATGCTTATGCCGCTCAAGCAGAATGTCAATCTCTTGCCAAGTATCATCTTTGAGGTGATTGATAAAGTCGTACTTGTCTTGATAATGGAGATAAAAGGTGCTGCGGTTGATGCCGGCTTTTTTAGTGATTTGGCTGATGGTCAAGTGTTCAATCTCAGTGTCCTGAAGCAGGAGCGTCAAGGCTTTTTTCAAGTAAGCTTTGGTTTCGGTTTGTCGGTGTTTCATCGCTCTATCCTTAAATCGACAGTTTGTCGTTTTTTGTTCTTGTGATTGCTATCGCTTCATGTTATCATAGATGGCAGTTAAAATCAACAATCTGTCTATTTTGTAGAGCTAATCAGGAAGGGAAAGGATTTAACATGGCTTATATTGATGTCAAACAGGTTTCAAAGTCTTATGGCAGTGGGGATAGTCGCATTGTGGCCAATCACGAGGTAACTTTTGCGATTGAACAAGGCGAGTTGGTGATTATCCTTGGGTCTTCTGGTGCTGGAAAATAGACCTTGCTAAATATTTTAGGCGGGATGGATACCAGTGATCAGGGGCAGGTGATGATTGATGGCGTTGACATCGCACAGTTCAATGCTCATCAGCTGACGAACTACCGCCGTGACGATGTCGGATTTGTCTTTCAATTTTATAATCTGGTCGCTAATCTCACGGCTAAGGAAAATGTCGAACTTGCCTGCGAAATCGTTAAGGATTCTTTAGACCCAACTGAGGTACTCAAACAGGTTGGGCTTAGTCAGCGTCTCAATCATTTCCCAGCCCAGCTGTCAGGAGGTGAGCAGCAGCGGGTATCGATTGCACGAGCAGTGGCTAAAAAACCAAAACTGTTGCTCTGCGATGAGCCGACAGGCGCTCTGGATTATCAAACAGGTAAGCAGGTCTTGAAAATCTCACAGGACATGTCTAGGCACCAAGGGGCGACCGTCATCATCGTGACCCATAACGCTGCTTTAGCGCCGATTGCAGACCGTGTGATTCATATGCGGGATGCAACGGTTAAATCCGTTATCACCAACGCCCAACCTCAGGATATTGAAATGCTAGAATACTAGGGTGCTGTCATGAAAAAATCAGTCTATCTTAAAGAATTGTCCCAGTCTTTTTTGGGTTCAAAAGGGAGATTTTTTTCAATCTTTAGCCTGATGATGATTGGCTCTCTTGCTTTGGTTGGTCTCAAGGTGACGACCCCAAATATGCAAAGGACAGCTCAGGACTACATCACAGAAACCCATCTGGTGGATTTAGCAGTGATGGCAGACTATGGCCTATCGGCAGAAGACCAAGAAGAGCTAAAGCAAGTTAAAGGAGCGACTGTATAATTTGGCTACTTAGCTGATGTGACCATCGCAGGTCAGGACGAGGCCGTTCGGCTCTTTTCCTCTCCGAAGACCTTGTCTACCTATCGGGTGCGCTCAGGGCGGTTGCCTGAAACAGCTCATGAAGTGGCTCTATCAGAACAGTTAAGTCCGTCTTATCAGATTGGAGATGCCATTCGTTTCACACCATCTTCTGACAGTCCTCTGACAACAGATACCTTTACAGTGACTGGTTTTGTCCAGTCCGCAGAACTTTGGGATAAGGAAGTCCTCGGTCAGACAAGGGCAGGAACAGGCGACTTAATGGCTTACGGAGTGACTACAGAGGCGGCTTTTGACAGCTCTGTTTACATGATTGCGCGTTTAGTCTATGATGAGTTGAGAGGGGAACCCTTTTTCACCGAGACCTACGATAGGAAAATAGCAGAGCATCAACAGCAATTGACAGCTCTCCTCGCTGATAACGGTCATCAACGTTGGCAGGTGTTAAGAGCAGATGCACAGTCGGAGATTGACCGCGGGCGCAAACAACTTTCAGAGACTAAAGAGCAAATCGCAGATGGTGAAGAGCAACTGGCAGAGGCTAGGGGAGCCCTTTCTCAGGGGCAAAGCCAATTAGAAAAAGGTCAAGAACTCCTCAACCAAGGTCAAGCCGAGCTTGCACTCAACATCAACTGGCGACTAGTCAAGCCGAATTGGCTCAATCGAAAAAACAGCTCGATGACAGCAAGTTGGAGCTTGAACAAGCAGAAGCGCGTTTAACAAAAACGTCACGTGAACTGGCAGAGGCAGATTTGGCGCTTCAAACGGGTAAAACAGCGCTTGACACGACGAAGGCCCAGCTGGAACAAGCAAGTAAGGCATTGGAGCAAAGTCAACTGTCCCTAGCTGCTGATAAAAAACAGCTGGATGAGTTAGCAACAAACCTTGCCCTAGAACAGCAGGTTTGGCAAACAGAGGTGTCACGTCTTGAGGCAGAAAAACAGGAGTGGCTTGTGCAGGGACAGGATCCTCAAAGCGCCTCTCGTCTGACTGCTCGAGAAAGTCAACTAGCAGAAACTGCTCAGCGATTGACCCAATTAGAAAACAATCTCCAACAAGGGCAGGCAGGCTATCAGAGTAACCTCACCATCTATGAGAACGAGCGGTCAGCCTATCAGACGGCAGAAAGCCAGTACCGCTCAGCCTTAGAGGCCTATGACCTACAGCTGGCTAGCTATCAACAAGGCAAGGCAGCCTATGAAGAAGGTCTAACCACCTATCAGCAGGGTAAGGTGGATTATGATGCAGGCTTAGCCGCTTACCAATCAGGTTTAGCCACCTATCAATCAGGTTTAAGTGCTTATGTCGCCAATCAAGCTCGGCTAGATCAGGAAAGTTTGGTCATCTCACAAGAGCAAGACCGCCTCAACTCGGCTAAAGCAGAGCTTGAGCGCTCCCAATCTGATTTTGACCGTCAGAAAGCTGATGCCCAAGCACAGATGGCGAGCGCAGATAAGGAACTCACTCAAGCGACAGACCAACTCAACCAGTTGACTGAGCCTGATTATAGGGTTTATACGCGTCAAACCTTTCCAGGCGGTCATGGCTATGATACCTTTAAAACAGGAGCCTCTGCCATTTCAGCTGTCGGCAATATCTTTCCTGTTGTCCTTTATCTGGTGGCGGCCCTAGTCAGCCTGACAACGATGACGAGTTTTGTTGATGAGGAACGTCATACTATCGGTATTTTTAAGTCCTTAGGATTTACTAATCGAGCCATCATGGCAAAATTTGTCGTGTATGGTTTGACCGCCAGTCTTGCTGGAACACTTGTCGGGGTTATCTTGGGACATACGGTGCTCTCTTCCATGATTGGCAATATTCTGACCCAAAAACTGGTTTTAGGGCAGATCAGTCATAGCTTCTATCCTGGCTGGAGCTTGGTTGCTGTGCTATTAGCCCTGATCTCAGCGGTTTTGCCAGCCTATCTCGTTGCCCACAGGGATTTAATCAGGGAAAAACCTGCACAATTACTACAAGCCAAACCGCCAGTTACTGGTTCTTCCATTTGGCTAGAACGCTGGACCTTTATCTGGAAACGCCTCAGCTTTACGCACAAGGTCACTGCTCGCAACATTTTTCGCTACAAGCAACGGATGTTGATGACCATTTTTGGAGTAGCAGGGTCGGTGGCCCTTTTCTTTGCGGGCTTAGGTATTCAGTCCTCAATTTCAGGGGTGGCTAAGAGCCAGTTTGGGGAGCTATTGACCTATGACTTGATTCTAGTGGAAAATAGCAGAGCATCGCAAGATGATAAAGACCAGTTGACCAGTTTTTTAGAAACGGCAACTATTGCTCAGAAACTCCCCGTCCGTTTTTTCAGCACTTCAGAAACTATTCAGTAAACAGGTGACCAGACCATCACCCTACTTGTGGCAAATCAGCCTCAGCTGAACGATTTTATTCAACTCAGGCAACGACAGACTAAAGAGCAGCTAAATTTGAGCGACACAGGCGCTATTGTGACTGAAAAGCTGGCAACCCTATACGGTGTTGACCTTGGTGACCAGCTGACTGTGACGCTGGAAGACCATTCTGTGACCCTGACGGTTGCAGGCATCAGTGAACTATATGCTGGTCATTACATCTACTTATCTGAGGCATATTACGAAAAACTCCAACCTAAACCCAGTCCACCCAATGGTTACCTGATTCAGCTTAAAGACCAATCGCCTGAACATATCAAAGAAACAGCAGCAGAAGCCCTGAAGCAATACGCGGTCGCAAGTGTCGTTCAAAATACCACGCTTGAAATGGCTTTGACAAAGACGGCAGATTCCCTGTCAGCCGTTATGTTGGTACTGATTGCCCTCTCCATTTTATTAGCGGTTGTCATTTTATACAACTTAACGACGATAAATGTGGCAGAGTGCATTCGCGAACTGTCCACCATCAAGGTTCTCGGTTTCCATCATAAGGAGGTCACACTTTATATTTACCGTGAAACCATTGTGCTGTCACTCGCTGGCATCATGTTAGGGCTGGGAGGGGGTGTTTATCTCCACCGCTTGTTGCTAAACATGATTGCCTCACCTAGTTTGATGTTCCAGCCTCAGGTGGCTCTGAGTGTTTACTTGACACCAGTGTTTGCCATCGCTATGATTTTGATTGTATTGGGTGTACTCATTAACCGCCGTTTGCGCCAGGTCGATATGCTTGAAGCCTTAAAATCTCTTGAGTAGCCGATTGCAGTTTCAAACGAGAAAAAGAGAGTAGGGCAAAAATTGGTCACCCAAAGCGGGAATTTTTCCTGTTCTTCCTAATTTTAAGCTTTGGACTAAACCAGCCTGCTGGACTATTTTACACTCAACCACTGCGTCTTGTTTAAGCATTCAAAAACAAGTTGAGAGGCAGGGACTTTTGTCTCAGGCTCCAACATTCTCTTATTATATTTTTCAACTTGGTCAAGACAAGTCATCGAAATCTTGCTATAATAGAATCAGTGAAGACAAAGGAGAAGATGATGTTTCGTTTAACAGACATTCGAAAACAGCCAGACGGTATTACTTTTCAGCAGATATTACACCTCGAAGAGGTGCTTAAAGCCAGAGAGCCAGAGATTTTAGCTTTGGGACCGGTCGTCGTTCAGGGGCAAGTCAGTCATGACCAAGGGCTCTATCTCTTGACCTATACCATGACCTATCAGCTGACCCTGCCATCCAGTCGCTCTTTAGAGCCTGTTCTTTTGGACAATAGCCAAGCTGTACAGGAAGTGTTTATTGCTGCTTCGAATGTCGCAGCAAAGCAGGAATTGGTTGATGACGATTTGGTCTTGATTGTCGAAGGAGACCATATTGACCTGACAGAAAGTGTTGTCGATAACATTCTCCTCAACCTGCCCAGTCGTGTCTTGACACCTGAGGAAGAGCAAGAGGAAGACTTACCGAGTGGGCAAAACTGGTCTATTTTAACAGAGAGCCAATACGACGCTCAAAAACAGGCTGAAAAGGAAGCCAGTAGCCCTTTTGCAGGTTTAGCTGGTCTCTTCAGTGAAGATGACACAAATTAGTGACAAAAAACTGACGATTTTTCTGAGAATTGTCAGTTTTTGCTTGACAAGCTCAGCTTATATTTGCTAGAATATATTTTTTATGACCATCACTTTTTTATAACATAGGAGGAAGAACATGATACGCAAAGCTTTTGATTCGGAAAAATACCTCAGTTTGCAACGTGACCACATCTTGGAGCGAATCAGTCAGTTTGAAGGCAAACTTTACCTAGAGTTTGGTGGTAAAATGCTGGAAGACTTCCATGCAGCTCGTGTCTTGCCTGGTTATGAACCTGATAATAAAATTAAACTCCTACACGAACTGCGTGAGCAGGTAGAAATTGTTATTGCCATCAATGCAAACAATATCGAGCATTCCAAGGCACGCGGTGATTTGGGGATTTCTTATGACCAAGAGGTCTTTCGTCTGATTGACAAGTTTAATGACCTTGATCTCTTTGTTGGGTCTGTCGTCATTACTCAGTATGCCGGTCAGCCTGCGGCAGACGCTTTCCGCTATAGCCTGACAAAACACGGCATATCATCTTACCTCCACTACCCGATTAAGGGCTATCCGACAGATATTGACCACATTATGTCGGCAGAAGGGATGGGGAAAAACGACTACATTCAGACCAGTCGCAACCTCATCGTTGTTACGGCTCCGGGCCCTGGTTCAGGAAAATTGGCGACCTGCATCTCCCAGCTTTACCATGACCAACTCAATGGCGTTAGCTCAGGATACGCCAAGTTTGAAACCTTCCCTGTTTGGAACTTGCCACTGCACCACCCTGTTAACTTGGCTTACGAAGCTGCAACAGCTGACCTTGATGACGTCAACATGATTGACCCTTTCCACTTGGAAACTTACGGGAAGACAACGGTCAATTATAACCGTGACATCGAGATTTTCCCAGTGGTCAAGCGTATGTTAGAGCGGATTCTTGGCAAATCTCCGTATGCTTCACCGACGGATATGGGTGTTAATATGGTCGGTTTTGCCATTACTGATAACGATGCTGCTGTTGAGGCGTCAAAACAAGAGATTATCCGTCGCTATTACCAGACCTTGGTTGACTTCAAGGCAGAACGAGTGAGCGAGGTAGCTGTCAAGAAGATTGAGTTCTTGATGAACGACCTCGGTATCACGCCAGCAGACCGCCAGGTAACCTTGGTGGCCAGAGAAAAGGCGGAACTGACAGGCGATGCTGCCCTAGCGCTTGAATTGCCAAATGGTCAGACGGTCACTGGTAAGACCTCTGATTTGTTCGGACCGACAGCTGCTGTTTTGGTAAATGCCATCAAAGCCTTAGCGGGTATTGACAAGCAAACGCACCTGATTGAACCTGATTATGTAACGCCAATCCAAGGCTTAAAAATCAATCACTTAGGCAACCGAAACCCCCGCCTGCACTCTTCTGAATTACTGATTGCCCTAGCGATTACAGCGCGCAACAGTCCAGAAGCCCATCGTGCCATGCAGGAATTAGGCAACTTACAAGGCAGCGAGGTACACTCAACAGTAATCTTGCCTGAAGAGGATAAAAATGTCCTCCGTAAATTGGGCGTCAATGTCACTGTCGACCCAATCTACTCACGTCAGAAACTTTACCGTCGTTAAACGAGCAAATCTAGACGACTATCTGAAAAAGATTTCAGAAGACGGTTTTCAAAATGTTGTCGTGGAGGTTAAGAAGCTCTCAACTCGTCAGTTGGTCTTGACGTGTTAAAATGGACGACTAGTGTCTGCTTGGCTTGGCAAAAGGAACAAAAAGAAAAATAGTTGGTTCGCCAGCTATTTTTTGTTATAATAGACCTATGTTTTATACTGAAAATGAAGAAGAACTCATGGCACTGGGGGAACGGTTGGCCAAGCATCTTGACGCTGGTCAAGTGATTTTACTGACTGGCGAGCTGGGAGTTGGTAAAACCACCCTGACCAAGGGCTTAGCCAAAGGGCTGGGAATCACGCAGATGGTAAAAAGTCCGACTTATACCTTGGTCCGCACCTATGAGGGACGACTGCCTCTCAACCACTTAGACATCTATCGTCTTGGTGATGACCCAGACAGTATCGACATCGACGAGTTTCTCTACAGCGACGGCGTAACCGTCATCGAGTGGGGCAGGCTCTTGCCGAGTGACGCGATTGAGGACTACCTGGAGCTGGTTATCGAGCGCCGTGACCACGGCAGACAGGTGAGCTTAGCGGCTTTTGGCCAGCGGTCTCAGGAGATTTTGGAGGATTTTGAAAATGGCAGAGCAGACCATTAGTTTTCGAGAAGCCAGCGGACAAGATGCGGCTGCTTTTTTGGATTTTATGGCTCAAGTCGCAACAGAGACCGATTATCTGGTCATGGATGACAGTGGCTTGTCCCAGTCTGTTGAGCAAATGGCCGACACCTTAGATAAGTTCTATCGTGCCAATGACCAGTTTTGTTTACTGGCTTTAGTAGATGACCAGTTAATTGGTGCCTTGACCGTTAGAACAGCTCCACAGTCCAAACTAAACCATATTGGGCATATCTTTTTGGCTGTTCACAAACCATACTGGGGGCATGGCCTGGGACGCCTGATGTTAGAGGAAGCTATTGACTGGGCGGAGCAAGAAGATGTGTTAGCCAGATTAGAATTAACCGTGCAGGTCAGAAATGACCGAGCCACTCGCCTTTACCAACATTTGGGATTTGAAATTGAAGGAACGAAACAGCGAGGAGCGGTTTCCGCTACAGGTGACTTTCTGGACGTTTACATGATGGCAAAAATGATAGGATAACTAATGAGTATTGGGAAAAAAATTGCCCTGATGTTGACAGGGATTATCACTGTGACAGCTATTGCGGTCGGTTTGTATCTGACCACAGCCTATTCGTTTTCAACCAACGAGCTGTCCAAAACCTTTAAAAACTATCGGCAAGATAGCATACAAAGCACAGCGATTGCTGACACAAAGCCGTTTTCAGTTCTTTTGATGGGGGTAGATACTGGATCAGGCTCTCGTGAGGACAGATGGCAAGGGCAGAGCGATTCGATGATTTTGGTCACCGTTAACCCTCAGACCAACACCACAACCCTGACCAGTCTGGAGCGAGATACCTTGGTCGATTTGCTAGATGACACTGGTGAACCTCTCGGGACAAAAACTAAGTTAAATGCCGCCTATGCCTATGGAGGTGCACCGATGGCCATCAAGACTGTGGAGGGCTTGATGGATATTCGGATCAATTATTACATGCAGATCAACATGCAGGGGCTGGTTGACCTAGTCAATGCTGTTGGTGGCATTACCGTGACCAATCAGTTTGATTTCCCAATTCGTATTGATGAATGGGAGCCTGAGTATACCTCAAGCGTTGAACCAGGAACGCACAAAGTCAACGGCGATCAAGCCTTGGTCTACGCCCGCATGCGCTACGATGACCCAGAAGGAGACTATGGTCGCCAACGGCGCCAACGTGAAGTTATCCAAAAACTCGTTTCCAAACTGCTGGCGCTCAATAGCTTGAGTAGTTACCGTAGCATTTTGACCGCTGTCAGCAAAAACATGCAAACTGACATCCTGTTAACACCACAGACGATTCCTGACTTGTTGGCTTATCGTCAGGCGATTAGTAACTTGCAAACTTATCAGTTGCATGGCGAGGATGCCATGGTTGATGAGGTTAGCTATCAAGCCGTAACTAGAGAGCATCTGCTTGAGACCCAAAATCGAATTAAGCGTGAACTGGGACTACCAGAAAACCAAGACCTGACGACAATAGCTGTACTTTACGAAGACATCTATGGCATGTCCCCAGAGGTTTCAACAACTTATCAGGACACTGTTTCCCCTACTCCTTCGGTTGATTATAATGACCCCTCTAGTCAATCAGAAAGCTTAGCGCCTCTAAATCCAACATTTGGAAGTCAGTCATCAGGAGACACAACCTCGGATTAGCTAATCAGAAAATGATTTATTATAAGAGAAGACTAACAGGTCTCCTCTTTTTTATTAGACGACATTGTCTCTGTTCAGCTACCAAAAACCGGAGTTGTTGAAAAGTGTAAAAATAGGCTCTTTGTCAACTGTAGTGGGTTGACTCACTTAACACCGAGAGAGGACAGTTCTTGTCTTCTCTCGTTTTATGTTTATGGCAATGAAAATGCGAGTTTTGTCTTTTCAAAGTTTCTGAAACC
>NZ_JBGTZB010000037.1:0-15745 GCF_041807825.1 Streptococcus sp. E24BD
CTTTCTAATGAGTTGTTTAAGCACTTTTCATTGTAGGTCATATGGAACTTTTTTTCTACACTCAAAAGGCTCTATAATCTCCATGGTGGATTTACCCACTACAGAAATTATAGAGCCGTTTTTTGTCATTGTCATTTCATTTATGATATAATAGTTTGAAAATCAAACAAAAAAGGATGGTTTGTATGTCGTATTTTGACCAGTACCTCAAAGTAAACGAGGCTTACGTTGCCCTGCATGGCACGGCTCACCTGCCGCTGCCTCCCAGAATGCGTGTTGCTATCTTGACTTGTATGGATTCACGTCTTCATGTGGCACAAGCTCTGGGCTTGGCGCTAGGTGATGCTCATATCCTGCGTAATGCCGGTGGTCGTGTTACCGAAGATATGATTCGTTCGTTGGCCATTTCTCAGCAACTGATGGGAACACGAGAGATTGTCGTGCTGCACCATACAGATTGCGGAGCAGAACGTTTGACAAACGAAGGCTTTGCGAAACAGCTCAATGACACATTAGGAGTTGATGTTGGGGAAATGGATTTTCTTCCCTTCTCCGACATTGTGCAGAGCGTTAAGGAGGACATTGCCAAATTAAAAGCCAGCCCTCTGATTCCGGATGACATTATTATTTCAGGAGCGATTTATGATGTGGATACTGGTAAGATGAATCCTGTTTCTTACCCCTAAAACACTGCAGTTTTTTGAAAAAATGACACGGTCTATCCTGACAAGATGAGTAGCTCTTTTGATCTTACTATGTTATACTAGAGTGAGGAGGACAAGTATGTTAGTTTATATTGCAGGTGCGGGTGCGCTCGGTAGCCGTTTTGGGGTTGCTCTTAGCAAGGCTGGTCATGAGGTCATTCTCCTGGATAATTGGCCAGAGCATATTGAAGCTATAAGAGATAAGGGACTTATGATCACAGGTGATGTGAATGACACGATTCAGTTGCCAATCATGAGACCAACACAAGCCACGCGAGAAGCAGATTTGGTCTTGGTTCTGACAAAGTCAACCCAGCTACGTCAAATGCTAAACGATATTCAGCCGATTATCGGTGAGCAAACGAAACTCCTCTGCCTTTTAAATGGTCTTGGTCATATTGAGACCTTACATGAGTTTGTTAGAAAAGAGCAGATCATTATGGGAGTGACTGTTTGGACAGCAGGTTTGATAGAACCTGGTCAAGTCGAGCTACGTGGGTCAGGTTCCTTGACCATTCAGTGCTTGGCGGATACAGAGAGAACGGTAGGCGAGCAGCTGGTTGAAGTCCTCAATCAAGCTGGTCTAAACGCGACCTATACTAATGATGTTTTACATGCCATTTGGAAAAAAGCCATGATAAATGGCACAATGAATGCCACTAGTGCTCTGTTAGATGCGAACTTACATGAGCTGCTGTCTTCCTCTTCTGCGATGGGGCTAGTTAGGCAGGTGTTGTCGGAATTCATCGCTGTAGCCGCTCACTACGGCTTAAGGTTTGATCTTGAAGACACCTATCAATACATCGTTGACGTCTCGACTAAGGTTGGGCATCATTATCCCTCCATGCATCAGGATTTGGTGAAAAACAAGCGGCTGACGGAAGTTGACTATCTCAATGGATTTGTGGCACAAGTGGCTGAAACAATCGGCAGCTCAGCGCCTTATTGTCGAACTATTACCCAATTAGTCCATGCAAAGGAGGACATCAATCAACGATGACACTAACTTTTTTATTAACTTATCGTGGTGAAAATGGCAGAGCTCTGGAATTTGTAGACGCTATGGAGCAGTCTGGTTTGGCGACTACTATTCGCCAGTGATCAGGTAATCTGCGCTATGACTACTTTTCTTCTCTTAGCGATCCAGAAACAGTGCTTCTAGTTGATAGTTGGGCGGATCAAGAAGCCCTTGATGCCCACCATGCTTCTCCTCAAATGGCAGAGATTATCGCTCTCCGCGAAAAATATGACTTGCGGATGACTGCGGAACGACCAATCTCTGATGAGGCGAATTTCTCAGCACATGATCGACACTTTATTCGTGATTAGCACAAGAGGCTAGGTAAAACCGACAAATGGCATCAAAAAAGCGCATAGCATCAGGAGATGCTATGCGCTTTTATTAGGGTTGTTTAGTAAGTTAGAACGGCATATTTTTTCTTGCCGCGGCGGATAACGGTCAGCTCGCCGTCGATTTTGTCAGCATCAGTCAGTTGGTAATCGAGGTCTTGGATGCGGTCGCCGTTGAGGTAGATGGCACCATTTTGGACATCTTCACGGGCTTGACGTTTTGAGTTGACAATACCTGAGGTGACGAGCAGGTCTACGATGTTGCGGCTGTCATCGGCTTTAGCGGTGTAGTTTGGTACGTTGCTGAGTCCTTGCTTGAGCTCTTTAGCAGAGAGTTCTTTGATGTTGCCCGTAAAGAGTTGCTCGGTAATCTTGAGGGCCTGCTGGTAGGCTTCTTCGCCGTGAACTAAGGTCACGACTTCTTTGGCTAGAACTTTCTGAGCAAGGCGCTCATGCGGTGCTGCGAGGAACTGGCTTTCCAGCTCAGCGATTTCTTCCAAAGATAGGAAAGTAAAAATCTTGAGGAAACGGACGGCGTCGGCGTCCATAACATTGAGCCAGAACTGGTACATCTCGTAAGGACTGGTCTTGTCTGCGTCCAACCAGATAGCGTTACCCTCGGACTTGCCAAATTTTTTGCCAGTGCTATCGGTGATGAGGGGAACAGTGATGACGTGTCCTGTCTTATCGCTCTTGCGGCGAAGCAATTCGGTACCTGCGGTCATGTTGCCCCACTGGTCGGAGCCGCCGATTTGTAGGGTCACATCGTAGAGGCGGTTGAGCTCGTAAAAATCATATCCCTGCATGATTTGGTAGGCAAATTCGGTGTAGGAAATGCCTGTTTCAATGCGTTTTTTTACGGATTCCTTGCCCATCATGTAGTTGACGGTAAAGTACTTGCCGACATCACGCAGAAAATCAATGAAGCTGATGCTGCCAAACCAGTCGTAGTTGTTTGTCATAACAGCCTTATTCTCTCCGCTTTCAAAATCAAGAAAGCGTGAGAGTTGTCCTTGGATTTTTTGCACCCAACCGTCAACGGTCTCTTTGGTCTGTAAGCTCCGCTCCGCGTCCTTAAAGGACGGGTCACCGATGAGACCAGTCGCTCCGCCAACCAGAGGGTAGGGTTTGTGTCCCGCTAATTGCAGGTGACGACAGACCAAAATCGGCACCAAGTGTCCGAGGTGAAGGCTGTCCGCTGTCGGATCATATCCCGAATAATAGGCCATAGTCCCTTCTGTTAGGGCTTTTTTGAGGGCGTCTTCGTCTGTCGTCTGAAAGATGAGGCCACGGGCTTTGAGTTCATCAAAGATATTCATGGGCTATTCTCCTTTTTTTGTATTGTCTTTTCATTATAGCAAAACTTCAGTCCTGTTTGCAAGATGACAATTGTGATTTTCACGCCAAACGCATGAAGAAAATTCGTGTCACTATTTTCTAGCGACACAAATGTTTTCAAAAAACTTTCACAATATTTACGTAGGTGCATGGGTTCATCTGCTTTTCCGCTGACATTTATGACAAAATGTCATGATTAAACAGATAACTTTTTATGAAAATCATTATCTGAAAGCGATGTTTTTGTCGTGCGCTCGGCGCGCATGATTTTGGTGCTTAATTGGCTAAAACTGTATCAAGTTCGGTAAATAGTGTCGTCTTAGACTTTTTTCTTGCATCTTTGATGAATAAATGCTATAATGATAAAAAATTAATGATAAAGAAAGGAGACGGGGTGACAACTTCGTCTTCTCTTTGTTGAAAAGGAGGGATTCTTATCGCAACGATTATTGAACTGGTGGAGGCGGTGGTGGCACCTGTTATCGCTGCCCCCTATGAGCTGGTGGATATTGAGTACGAGAAGATGGGGGGTGATTATGTCCTGTCGATTTTGGTTGACAAGCCTGGCGGGATAACGGTCGATGATACAGCAGACTTGACAGAGGTCATTAGTCCCCTGCTAGATACCATCACACCAGACCCTTTTCCAGATCAGTATTTTCTGGAGATTTCAAGCCCTGGTCTGGAGCGTCCGCTCAAGACCAAGGAAGCCTTGGCAGGAGCGGTTGGTCGCTATATTAACGTCAGTCTCTATCAGGCTATTGACAAGGTTAAGGTTTTTGAAGGCACATTGCAGAGCTTTGACAACGATGAGCTTGTCCTAGACTATCTAGATAAGACCAGACGAAAAACGGTGACCATCCCTTATCAACTGGTTGCCAAAGCCAGATTAGCTGTAAAATTATAGGAAAGGATTTATTTTCAAGAAAACAACTTGTTTTTGAGAGAGATATACCATGAGCAAAGAAATGTTAGAAGCCTTCCGTATTTTGGAAGAAGAAAAGCACATCAATAAGGCAGACATCATCGAGACGGTGACGGAATCCCTCAAGTCAGCCTATCGTAGAAAGTACGGTCAGGCTGAGTCAGCTGTTGTTGAATTTAATGAAAAAACAGGGGATTTCAAGGTTTATACTGTCCGTGAAGTCGTTGACGAGGTTTTTGATAGCCGCTTGGAAATCAGCCTCAAAGACGCTCTGGCGATCAGCTCTGCCTATGAGCTGGGAGACAAGATTCGTTTTGAGGAATCTGTCAAGGAATTTGGTCGCGTGGCTGCTCAATCAGCTAAACAAACCATCATGGAAAAGATGCGCAAGCAATTCCGTGAAGTAACCTACAACGAGTACAAACAGCACGAAGGTGAAATCATGACAGGAACTGTGGAGCGGTTCGATAATCGCTTCATCTATGTCAACCTAGGCACCATCGAAGCTCAGCTTTCTCACCAAGACCAAATTCCAGGAGAGACCTTCAAGTCTCACGATTGTATCGAGGTCTATGTGTACAAGGTTGAGAACAACCCGCGCGGGGTTAACGTCTTTGTTAGCCGCAGTCACCCTGAGTTTATTAAGCGGATTATGGAGCAGGAAATTCCTGAGGTTTTTGACGGCACGGTAGAAATCATGAGCGTGTCTCGTGAGGCTGGTGACCGCAGTAAAGTAGCAGTTCGTAGCCACAACCCTAACGTTGATGCCATCGGTACCATCGTTGGTCGCAAGGGGGCTAATATCCAAAAAGTGATTAGCAAGTTCCATCCAAAACGAATCGATGCTAAGACGGGGCTCTCTGTTCCTGTTGAGGAGAACATTGACGTGATCCAGTGGGTTGAAGATCCAGCTGAGTACATCTACAATGCCATCGCGCCAGCTGAGGTGGACTACGTCATCTTTGACGAGAAAGACAGCAAGCGCGCCCTCGTTGTTGTTCCTGATAACAAGCTGTCTCTAGCTATCGGTCGTCGTGGGCAAAACGTTCGCCTGGCGGCTCACTTGACGGGCTACCGCATTGACATCAAGTCTGCGTCAGAGTATGAGGCTATGGCAGCAGAGCAAGAGGTGTTTGCTTCAGCAGAGCCAACAGAGCTTTCAGATGGCAGTACAGAAGTGACTGCTGAAGGTTAGGTCTCAGGAGGCGTTATGGCAAAAACACGCAAAATTCCCCTACGCAAATCAGTGGTTTCTGGCGAGATTATCGACAAACGCGACCTGCTGCGTATTGTCAAAAACAAGGACGGTCAGATTTTTATTGACCCTACTGGAAAACAGAACGGTCGCGGCGCCTACATCAAGCTAGATAACGAGGAGGTTAAACTGGCCAAGAAAAAACTGGTTTTTAACCGCAGTTTTTCCATGGATGTGCCAGAGAGCTTCTACGATGAACTGATTGCTTATGTGGATCACAAGGTAAAAAGAAGAGAGTTAGGTCTTGAATAAGTTGCAACAACTCTTAAACCTCATGGGCTTGGCTCAGCGTGCTGGCAAACTTATCTCAGGCGAGGAATTGGTCGTCAAGGCTATCCAGACCGAGCAAGCAAGACTGGTCTTTGTGGCCAAGGATGCTAGCCAGAACCTGATTAAGACCGTGACGGATAAATGTAAATATTACGATATAGAAGTCTCAACAGTGTTTGATACGCTGGACCTTAGCAGCGCTATCGGCAGACCCAGAAAGGTTGTGGCAGTTAGTGATGCTGGATTTTCAAAGAAAATGAGGACTCTTATGGACTAAAGGACGAGGAGGACACGATTTGTCTAAAAAAAGAATTAATGAAATTGCCCGTGAAACGGGTATCAGTAACAAAGATTTAGTTGCCAAGGCTCAGGAATTGGGGCTTTCAGTCAAAAGCCATTCTAGCAGTGTGGACGAAGGTGAGGCCAAGCGCTTGATTGCAAGTTTTGGTGGGGGAGCCTCCAAGGCAATGCCAGCTCAGCCACATCAAGCAAGCTCGACAACTGATAACCAAGCGCCAGCTACTTCAGCAGCAAAACCTGTTGAAAATACTGAAGAAACCAAGCGCTCATCTAGCCAGAAAACGGTAGTTGCTCAGCCATCTACGCCGAAAGCGACCCAAGAAGCGCCAATAACGCCTAAAGTCGAACCAAAAGTAGAGCAGGTAGCAGAGAGCAGACCGACCCCAGCTCGCCCGCAGAGCCGTAACTTCAAGGCAGAACGTGAGGCACGACAAAAGGCTGAGGCAGAGCGTCGCCAACAGGGTGGTCAGCAGCGGCATAGTGGTCAAGGCAAAGGTAACCGTCAAGAGCGAGGCCGGGATAACAAGCGTGAAGACCGCAATCAACGGGAGCGTGGGCAAGCAGGTGCACTAAACCGTGATAATCGTCGTCAGCAGGACAACCGCCGCAATGACCGAAACCAAGGACATAAGCAGGATAACCGCCAGCAAAATCGCAACGCTACAGCGCCTCGGATTGACTTTAAGGCAAGGGCAGCAGCCCTCAAGGCTGAGCAAAATGCTGAGTATTCGCGCAATAGCGAGCAACGTTTTCGCGAGCAAGAAGAAGCCAAACGCCGCGAAGCACTAGCTTTGGAAGAAGCTCGTAAGGCACGCATGGCAGAAGAATTAGCAGCTCAAGAACGCCTCGAGCAAAGTGTGTCAACACCAAAAGCCCAGCCAGTTCCTCAGGCAGAAAAAACAGCTTCGGCTGCTCCAGACAATCGTCGTAAAAAAGCCTCTCGTCCTGAAAAATCCCGTGATTTTTCAAATGAAGACGGCCCTAAACCAACAAAAAATAAGAAAAATTGGAATCAAAACCAAGTGAGAAATCAACGAAACTCTAACTGGAACAACAGTAAGAAAAACAAAAAAGGCAAGGGTGCTCCTGCACCTGTAACAGAGCGTAAGTTCCACGAACTGCCAAAAGAATTTGAGTACACCGAAGGCATGACGGTCGCTGACATCGCTAAGCGCATCAAACGTGAGCCAGCGGAAATCGTTAAAAAGCTCTTCATGATGGGCGTGATGGCGACCCAGAACCAGTCTCTGGACGGTGACACCATTGAACTTCTTATGGTGGACTACGGCATTGAAGCCAAGGCTAAGGTTGAAGTAGACAATGCTGATATTGAACGTTTCTTTGTGGATGAAGACTACCTCAACCCTGAAAATATGGTGGAGCGCGCACCTGTCGTGACTATCATGGGACACGTTGACCATGGTAAGACCACCTTGCTTGATACGCTGCGCAATTCTCGTGTGGCAACTGGAGAAGCTGGGGGGATTACCCAGCATATTGGTGCTTATCAGATTGAGGAAAATGGCAAGAAAATCACTTTCCTTGATACGCCAGGACACGAAGCCTTCACAAGCATGCGCGCGCGCGGAGCATCAGTAACCGACATCACTATCCTGATTGTGGCAGCAGATGATGGGGTAATGCCACAAACCGTTGAAGCCATCAACCACTCTAAAGCAGCTGGTGTACCGATTATTGTGGCAATTAACAAGATTGATAAGCCTGATGCTAATCCGAGCCGTGTTATCAATGAGTTAGCAGAGCATGGCGTTATGCAGGCATCATGGGGCGGGGATTCTGAGTTTGTGGAAATCTCTGCTAAGTTTGGTAAGAATATCGACACCCTCTTAGAAACGGTGCTCTTGGTGGCTGAATTCCAAGAACTCAAGGCAGACCCAACGGTCCGTGCTATCGGTACGGTTATTGAAGCCCAGCTGGATAAAGGAAAAGGTGCTGTGGCGACCCTCTTGGTACAGCAGGGAACGCTTAACGTCCAAGACCCAATCGTTGTCGGTAATACCTTTGGTCGTGTCCGTGCCATGACTAATGACCTGGGGCGTCGTGTCAAGACAGCTCTGCCGTCTACCCCAGTATCCATCACTGGTCTTAACGAAACGCCGATGGCAGGTGACCATTTTGCAGTCTATGAGGATGAAAAAGCGGCGCGCGCAGCTGGTGAAGAGCGTGCTAAACGTGCCCTGCTCAAACAACGTCAAAATACCCAACGTGTCAGCCTAGAGAACCTCTTTGATACCCTCAAGGCTGGTCAGGTTAAATCTGTTAACGTCATCATCAAGGCTGATGTACAAGGTTCGGTGGAAGCCCTTGCTAGCTCCCTCTTGAAGATTGATGTGGAAGGTGTTAAGGTCAATGTCGTTCACTCTGCTGTTGGTGCCATCAACGAGTCTGATGTGACCCTGGCGGAAGCCTCAAACGCTATCCTTATCGGTTTCAACGTTCGTCCGACTCCGCAAGCGCGTGTGCAGGCCGATACCGACGATGTAGAAATCCGTCTTCACAGCATCATCTACAAGGTTATCGAGGAAGTTGAAGATGCTATGAAGGGTATGCTTGATCCAGAATTTGAAGAGAAAATCATTGGTGAAGCCATGATTCGTGAGACCTTCAAGGTGGCTAAAATCGGCACCATCGGTGGCTTTATGGTCACTCGTGGTAAAATCCAACGTGATGCCAAGGCGCGTGTTATCCGTGACGGTGTCGTGATTCACGATGGTGCTCTTGCTAGCCTCAAACACTTCAAAGATGATGTCAAAGAACTGGGAGTTGGTCGTGAAGGTGGTTTAATGCTCGAAAACTATAATGACCTGCAAATTGATGACACCATCGAAGCCTACATCATGGAAGAGATTAAACGTTAAAAAGCCCTGCTTCTAGGGAGCTAAAAAATCAAAAAGTTGAAGCTGGAGCTTGTTGCCGATTGAACAATCAGTTGTGTAAAAATAATAAGTACCAGAACAATGACACTGTTTAAAGATGTTCCAGCTAGGCTTGTCCTAGCTGTCATCTTATCATTAAGAGAGATAGAAAGGAGCCACCTATGGCTAACCATCGTGCAGACCGTGTTGGTATGGAAGTCAAGCGTGAGGTTAATGAGATTTTGCAGCGGCACATCCGTGACCCACGTGTCCAAGGCGTGACGATCACCGATGTCCAAATGTTGGGTGATTTATCCGCCGCCAAGGTCTACTATACTATTTTGTCAGATTTGGCATCGGATAATAAAAAAGCCCAAGAGGGCTTAGAAAAGGCTAAGGGGACCATTAAGCGTGAGCTAGGGAAAACCCTGACCCTCTATAAAATCCCTGACTTGACCTTCATCAAGGACGAGTCCATTGCTTATGGCAATAAAATTGACCAAATGTTACAAGATTTGGAACGTCAGGATTAGCAAAGAGAGTGGGACTCAATCGGTAATTCGGTAGAATTCGATTTTCCCTCACCTCCGCTCAACCCCTGCGTCTGACTTTGTTAACAATAACAAAAAAGGAAGGCTGGGACTGTTGTCCCAGCCTTTTTTGGGCTTTTCTGGCGTAGCAGATAATTGAACTTGGCTGAAAATCTTGCTATAATGAAGTATCATTTTAAGGAGGACAGGACATGTCATTTGAACAAGCCATCAAACAGTTTACATCAGTAACAGCCCAAGAGTTGGAAAAACTGATTCAAACAGAAGAGAAAGTT
This sequence comes from Streptococcus sp. E24BD, assembly GCF_041807825.1. Taxonomy (NCBI): domain Bacteria; kingdom Bacillati; phylum Bacillota; class Bacilli; order Lactobacillales; family Streptococcaceae; genus Streptococcus; species Streptococcus sp. E24BD. The sequence continues at coordinate 9,845 of NZ_JBGTZB010000037.1, forward strand.
ATTGCCTTTATTGGGCGTCCAACTTGCCCATATTGTCAACGTTTTGCACCAAAATTGGCGCAGGCCCAAGCTGACACTAACGCGTCAATTTACTTTGTAGATAGCAGCAATGTGTCTGATGCCGCTTTGCAAGACTTGCGTGCTAAATATGGCGTGAAAACAGTGCCAGGGCTCTTGGTTGCCACCCAGCAAGACGTTAAGGTGGTTTGTGATTCTTCCCTCTCTGTGACAGAAATCACAGCCTTTATGGCATAGATAATACCTGATGACAGTAAGAGCGAGTGGGGACTAATCATAGTTTGTAAGAACGCCATTTCTTTCACCCTCGCCTTGCCTAACTGAACAGTCAGGATGGTTGTTGAGCGGTTGCTTTGCAAGTCTAGAGCTGGCAAAACAAGACGTGCTCCTAACTGATCTATCTGGCTTATTTGAACATCACATGAAGAGACTGGGACTGCTGTTTTAGTCTTTTTATGTTTGGTAATTGCATGCTTGTGGGATGTGCTGGTCGAATTAGGTTGGCAACGGGATTTCTCTCAACACTCATCTGCCATTATCTGCTTATCATCCTTAAACTGGTCTATCTATACAGTATAAAAAATTGTCTTAAATCCTTGACAGAACCCTTAGATTGTGATAACCTATTAGAGGTTTTGAATAAAACTGACCTAAGACAGCAGGGGAGTCTAACTCATAAACATCCTGCCGAGGCACAAAAACGTGATAAAATCGTCTACGTATTTGTACTTTCGTGTCTGGGTTTGGATGCGATTTTTTCGTTTCCAACCAAAAATAAAAACGGAGGTAAAACACTAATGAGTCAAGCAAATATTGCTAAAAAAGCAGAACTCGTTGAAGTTTATGCTGAGAAGATGAAAGCTGCAGCCTCAATCGTTGTGGTTGATGCGCGTGGTTTGACTGTTGAGCAGGATACTGTTCTTCGTCGTAATCTTCGTGGCGCTGACGTTGAGTATAAAGTTGTGAAAAACTCTATCTTGCGTCGTGCTGCAGAAGCTGCTGGTCTTGAAGGATTGGCTGACGTTTTCGTTGGTCCAACAGCTATCGCTTTTTCTAACGAAGATGTGATTGCACCAGCTAAAACACTTCATGATTTTGCGAAAATAGCTGATGCTCTTGAAATCAAGGGTGGTATCATTGAAGGTGCGGTTGCTTCTAAAGAAGAAATCGTTGCACTTGCGACCCTGCCAAACCGCGAAGGATTGCTGTCTATGCTCCTTTCAGTACTTCAAGCACCAGTTCGCAACGTTGCACTTGCTGTCAAATCAGTTGCAGAAAGCAAAGACGCTGCTTAATCTTAGCAGCCTAATCGTGACCTTGTCACAACCTATTTAAAAACATATTTTGGAGGAATCTACAATGGCATTGAACATTGAAAACATTATTGCTGAAATCAAAGAAGCTTCAATCCTTGAGCTTAACGACCTTGTAAAAGCTATCGAAGAGGAGTTTGGCGTTACTGCTGCTGCTCCAGTTGCAGTTGCTGCTGCTGGTGGTGCTGCTGAAGAAGCTAAAGATTCATTCGACGTTGAATTGACATCTGCTGGCGACAAAAAAGTTGGCGTTATCAAAGTTGTTCGCGAAATCACAGGTCTTGGTCTTAAAGAAGCTAAAGAGCTTGTTGATGGTGCACCTGCACTTGTTAAAGAAGGTGTTAACGCAGCAGAAGCTGAAGAGCTTAAAGCTAAATTGGAAGAAGCAGGCGCTTCAGTTACGCTTAAATAAGAAGCATATAGCAATTTGAGAGCGGAAGCCCGATTTACCAGTCTTTTAGAGCTTATAGCGATTTAAAGAAACTGATAATTTGATTTGGTTTCCTGCCAAAAATCCTGCCAAAAAATCTGGCTCATTGTCAACTGTAGTGGGTTGACCAATTTAACACCGAGAGAGGACAAGTTTAGTCTTCTCTCGTTTTATGTTTAGCGCAATGAAAATGAGAGTTTTGAAGTTTTCATCTTCCGAAACCTAAAGGCATTCCGTTTAATGACCTTGATAAGGTTGTTTGTCGCCTCAAGTTTAGCGTTTGAGTAAAGCAGTTCCAAGGCGTTGACAATCTTGTCTTTATTCTTCAAGAAAGTCTTAAAAACTGTCTGAAAGATAGGATTTACAGTGGACAAATCTTCTTCAATAAGACCCAAAAACTGTTCAGCTTGCTTTTCTTGGAAGTGAAACAGGAATAGTTGATAAAGCTCGTAATGTTCTCTCAATTCTTGAGAATAGCTGAGCAGCTTAGCGACAATTTCCTGATTGGTCAAGTGCATGCGAAAAGTAGGATGATAAAAGCATTTATCGACTGATTTTTTGGATATCTTTTTGGAGTAAACTAGTCCAGTCGACTAGTTTAGCCTAAACTTGGAAACGGGAGAGCGAGGGTGTTTAGCTAACTTGTAATACGGACTAAACATGTCCATAGTAATGACCTTGACACGGTTTCTGACTGTTCTAGAATAGCGTAGAAAGTGGTTACGAATGGTGGTTTGGGTTCGACCGTCTAGGATTGTCACAATTTTAAGTGAGTCAAAGTTCTCTGCGATAAAGCTCATTTTGCCTTTCCTGCTTCAACTAGTCGCTTTTGTATTTTCAGGCTCCTACCTCAAACAGTCCACTGGACTGTTTGAGTCCCAACTCATGTTAGTTGGCAGCCAGGTCAGGTCTGTCTTGAACTGGAACTCCTTTAGCTTTCGGATAACGGTTGAGGTTGATACCGCAAGGCTCTCAGCGATAGCGGTCAGGGCTACTTTCTCAATCAGTTTCTGAGCAATTTTCTAATGAAGAATGACGGGAATCTGGTGATTTTTCTTGACCAAGGATGTCTCTGCGACCGCCATTTTCCCGCACTTTTGGCAGTGGAAGCGTCGCTTTCGCAAGCGAATGAATGTTTTATAGCCAGCACACTCAAGATAAGGGATTTTGGATGGTTTCTGGAAATCGTATTTAGCCATTTGCCCCTGGCAATATTGGCATTTTGGAGCAGGGTAGTCCAGCTTAGCAATGACTTCCTTGTGGCTTCTAGTGTCCACAATCTCCAAAATAGTGATATTAGGGTCTTTAATTCCGAGTAGGTTTGTGATAAAATCCTCGCTTTTTCTATTTTAGAGCTCAGAAAGAACTAGTCACTCCTCTGACTAGTTCTTTATTCCATATGATTCTTTCTAATGAGTGGTTTGATTGCTTTTTATTATAGGTCATATGGGCTTTTTTCATACTCAAAAAGGCTCCATAATCTCCGAGGTGGATTTACCCACTACAAAAATTATAGAGCCAAAAATCTTTGGCAGGATTTTTGTTTTAAATAAATAAACTTTGCAGAATTGCTATTTCTTAAACATTTTTGTTTGTAGGAATATATTTTTATGTGAGCGAGAACATTTAATAAGTGTTCTCGCTTTTTTTATTCTCAGGAGGAAAATCATGCAAAAGAATGAACAGTCATCACGACAAATTGTGATGTGTCATCTCATGGCTATCATGAGAATTGATATCGAGAAAGCAAAGAGGATTGTTGTTGAAATGGAAGAGTCTGGCTTAATCCAGTTTGATGACATGGGGAATGTTGGTCTATTGGTATTGGAGGGACAATCATGAAACGTATCACCGCAAATCACTATCAAACGTCAGAACGTTATTATAAACTCCCTAAACTCTTATTTGAGAGTGAGCGCTACAAGGACATGAAACTTGAGGTGAAGGTTGCTTATGCTGTTCTAAAAGACCGTTTGGAATTGTCATTAAGTAGAGGGTGGATTGATGAAGATGGGGCTATCTATTTGGTCTATTCTAACTCCAAACTCATGGCACTACTTGGCTGTTCCAAGTCAAAATTACTGACGATTAAGAAAACCTTACGAGAGTATGGTTTGATTGATGAAGTCCAACAGTCTTCCAGTGAAAAAGGACGTTTGGCGAATAAAATTTACTTAGGGGAGTTGGAACATGAACCAACCCCAGTCTCAAATTCAGACGGGGGTAGTGTTCAAAAAATACCAGGGGGGTATCAAAATCAGCCGGGGCCAGTCTTAAATTCAGCCACTAGTGAGACTGAAGTTAGTGAGACTGATAGGAGTGAAACTAAAGAGAGTGAGTCAGTCATTGAGGACGAGGAGGAGAAAGAAAGTCTAACAAGTAAGAAATGTGACGATGATAATTTTCAACGTAAAGTAGACCGAGTCACAAGATACGACAGAGATTACATTTGGGGCTTGGTACATGATCAGTTGAGACAAGTTGGTCTATCACAGGCTGCTAGTGATTATGCCATGATTTATTTTGATTATCGGTATCAGTACGCTTTAGAGAATATGAGGTTTGCGGACAGAACAGAAACGATAGCGGAGTATGTCTTTAATGGCGTCTTATCCGAATGGACCAAGGTCCAACGCTTAAAAGAACTAAAAGGGGGTGAGTAAGATGTTTTGGTGGATATTATTAGGTATTTGGGGATTAGGAATGATTTGGTTCATTTTTGAACTTATCACTGCCCCAGAAATGGAAGATCATTGTTAAGAAAGGACGTTACGCAAGAAGTAAGGTCCTTTTAGTTTTGTCAGAAAGGAATGAGAGACATGAAGTTTTTAGATTTGTTTGCAGGAATTGGAGGCTTTCGACTGGGGTTAACTCGTCAGGGCCATGAGTGTATTGGCTTTTGTGAGATTGACAAGTTTGCGAGGAAATCTTACAAGGCCATCTATGAGACCAAAGGAGAAATAGAATTTCATGATATTAGACAAGTCACAGATCAGGACTTTAGACAACTTAGAGGGCAAGTGGACATCATCTGTGGGGGATTCCCTTGCCAGGCATTTTCACTCGCAGGCAGACGATTGGGATTTGAGGATACTAGGGGTACTTTGTTCTTCGAGATTGCTCGAGCGGCCAAACAGATCCAACCACGTTTTTTATTCCTCGAAAATGTCAAGGGCTTACTCAGTCACGACAAGGGAGAGACATTTCGAACAATCCTCACCACATTGGATGAGTTGGGGTATGATGTCGAATGGCAGGTGCTTAACAGTAAAGATTTCCAAGTGCCGCAAAACCGTGAAAGAATTTTTATTATCGGACATTCTAGAAGATATCGTCCCCGATTCCTATTTCCTCTCAGAGGAGAAAGTAGCTCAACTCGTCTTGAACGATTAGGTAATGTTAATCCATCAGGAAATGGCATGAATGGGGAAGTCTATTTATCATGTGGGCTAGCACCAACCTTAACCAGAGGAAAAGGTGAGGGAACTAAAATTGCCATTCCTGTCTTAACCCCTGATAGGCTAGAAAAACGCCAACATGGGAGACGTTTTAAAGGGAACGATGATCCGATGTTTACTTTAACTAGCCAAGATCGGCATGGTGTAGTTGTCGCAGGAACTCTGCCAACGTCTTTTATCCAAACTGGACGTGTCTATGACCTTTCAGGGCTTTCTCCAATGTTGACAACCATGCAGGGAGGGGATAAAGTTCCTAAGATTCTCTGTCGTGAAGAAGCGCCACATTTGAAAATTAGGGAAGCGACTAAACTAGGGTATGCTAAGGCAATAGTGGGAGATTCTGTCAACCTTGCTTACCCAGAGTCTACTAAACGCAGAGGACGAGTAGGAAAGGGAATTTCAAATACTTTAACCACTTCTGACAATATGGGAGTGGTTGTTGCTGCTTTGGAATACCGTAAGGACAATCAGTCTGAGTCATAAAAAATAAGTGATAAGAAATTATATGATGTCAATTTTTTTCAAGATTATTTTAAAAATAAGGAAGTCGGGGATTCAGTGAAAAGGCACCCCTTTTCTGTACAATTTTTATAAAGTGTTTTTGTTAAGCGATAACTCGCTTAACCATAGGTGTTTGGTAATCGAGACTACCGTGAATGCGATGATGGTTCCACCAGTGGAC
>NZ_JBGTZB010000038.1:0-15580 GCF_041807825.1 Streptococcus sp. E24BD
CAACAATTTGTTGCTTAAAGTCATCACTAAATTGACGACGGATTTTTCTAGACATAGAGTTCTCCTGTTTTCTTTAGTGTAGAACACTTTATAAATTCTGTCTAGTTTAGTGTAACCGATTCATACATACTTCCATCCTCTCAAATAAAAAAGAAAACCGAAATAGTTCTAGTAGAATAAATAGCCATCTACTATTATAGCACGATTTCCTTTATTTGACCGCTATTCGTTGCTTCCATCGTAAAAACTCCTCAAAGCCATCAAGATTTATAAAAACTAATTTATGAGTGGGATTTATGATGAATTGCTTAAATTCTCTATGTTCCCTCATTTCAGCAATCCAACGATTTAAGGTGTACTTGTTTTGAAAAGGCAACCCTTTTCAACAATTTGTTGCTTAAAGTCATCACTAAATTGACGACGGATTTTTCTAGACATAGAGTTCTCCTGTTTTCTTTAGTGTAGAACACTTTATAAATTCTGTCTAGTTTAGTGTAACCGATTCAANTTTAGTGTAGAACACTTTATAAATTCTGTCTAGTTTAGTGTAACCGATTCAAGATAATTTCTCTACGAAATACCTTAAAATTGGTTGCTCATCGTTCCTACTAAAATCCTTATAGCGTAAATCAATACTGTCAGATACTTTCAGCAGTATCTTTAAGCTAATCGGAAGCATTATTTTCAAAGTATCTTTAAAACAAGTGTAATCTTCAAAGAAATCAAATCGGAAGTAATCTGATAACTCTCTAAGGATAAAGTTTCTTGTTTCTTGAGCAAGTATAATAAGCTGACTATAATTTTCACTAGAACAATCTGAGAATCTATATAAATCCGTACTTATAACAGCAATGTAAGTTAAAAACTGAATTATTTCTTTTTCGAAAACAAATCCATACAGACGGCTATTTAATTTCTCAATAATTTCAACAATCAATTTATGTTCATCCGTAGATTTATAACAAAAATTTATTGGTTGTAGTTCTAGATCCTGATTTTTCTGATAATAATTATTTCGGAAATAAATTAAATAGATGATAAATCTTTCAATATTAAGGTCCGAAAAAACTATCCGAGATTTAGTAATTGAGCTTAAAATTGTTTTTCGGATAAGTTCCTTGTCAAAATCGGAACAAGCAAACAAATTTTCATAGTCAGGTACCCCTGACTTATAAGTAGTGTATCTATCAAAATACCTATATATTCTTATTGTCAGCATCACTTTCTTAAATTGTGGGCCAACAATCTCGATACCATACTTCGGACGCATCTGGAGTGTTAGTCCATATTTCGAAACGAGATTTTTCACCTCCTGTAATTCTCTTGTCAAAGGACTAGTCGTGAGTAGTTCACTCTGAAAGTCTTCAATTTTGAGCGGTATTGTAGATGATACCAGCCTTCTAAGAATATGTAAGACAAATGTATCTTTCTCATTTTCTAACTTGACAGAGGGAAATATCTGAAATAGCTCTTTGATTTGCTCTATATAACTAGGATTATTGATATGCAATTTGTAACCAAATGACCGTTTGGATTCAATACTTCCTAAATCCTGGATACATGATTTTAATTCATTGATATCTGATTTTATTGTTCGTGATGTTACATTTAACTTTTCAGCTATATACGAACTCGTTACAAAATCTTCCGAACGAAAAAGGAGGATAAATAACGCCTTAAGTCTAGGTTTGCTATCTAAGATTTTTAGTCTCTCCAATACTTCCTTACCCACGATATTATCCTCCTATATTTTACTCTAAATACATTTCTCTAAGTCTATCGATAATTTCCTTATCAATATCTAACTCTGAGATAGCATATTGCTCAATTGAACCATAACCATCAAAAATGGAATTGATAGAGGCTTCAATAAAATCTGACTTTGTATCAATAAAAGAATAGAGATGGTCTAACACTTTTTCATCTGTTGTTAGTTTTCTATACCCTTCCATTTTTACTCTATTTCGTTCCTCACGATTTTTTCCAGTAATTAGATAATCTTGAATTAAATCCTCCTTACTGACACCGAGAATTCCTAAGAGTAGCATAGCTCCGTAACCAGTACGATCTTTGCCTCCTCTACAATGCTGAACACTAGCTGGTGAATTTGGATTTGCAAGAACCGTTAGCATTTTAGAAAATGCTGCTTTAGATTCTTTACCTTCTGCAAATGTTCTATATTGTGAATAGACAACTTCTGAGTGATCAACTAATTGTCCTGATTTTTGTTGCTCAATTATTTTATTGATAAGGTTAATGTCCTCATCCTCTTTAGAAGACTGAAATTGAGCTGCGAGCTCTGCAACATGAGCAGATGGATCTAGTTAAAAGCTCGTGACACCTGTATGAATTATAGGATTGGGGTACTTTGACACCTCATTATCACTCCTATAATCAACAATTGTCTTTAAGTTCAACTGTCTTAGATATTCTAAACCATCTTCTGTTGCATTGTGAATATAATCAGAACGATATAACCCCCCCCATTTTACTCTCTTACCGTTATTAGCTTTGTAACCACCCATATCTCTAAAATTATTCATTCCAGACACTGGTAAAGTTCTTTCAGCAACTTTGTACTCGCCTGACTTGGATTTAATCAGGAAATACGGTCTTCTATCTAACTCTAGCAGAATTTCAAATTTATTATCATCAGTTTTCTTTAGAAACTTAATTGGCTCACCGTCTGAGCTACTTAACAGAAATACTTCGACTTCTCCATTTTCAGAATCACTTTCTCTAATAAAAGTGTAGATATTCTTCTGAAACTGTTTCACTTCAAACTCTTTAGCCATAATCTAACCTAACACTTTCAAATAAGTCAAGAGGATAGAAATAACCATAATTCCAAAGATCAATAGTGGAGCATGTTTGCCATTTGTTTTCTTCAAAATTTTATAGATAACAAAAGTTAACAGAATGCTAAACAGCCCAGGCATAACTTTGTCAAACATTTCTTGGAAGAGGATAACGTTGTCACCAGCCTTAATTTCAGAGATAACATTTACTTTAACGACAGAAGCAATAAGTCCTCCAATAACCATAAGACCGACAATATTCGCAATATTTGATAGACGTTGCAGGATATTGCCACCTACTCCTTCAATCAATTCTACACCTTTAGCGTGACCTAAGTGGATACCATAATATTTAGACGCAATGTTTACAAAGTTATAGAGTAAGAACATTACAATCGGACCGAGGACACTACCACTTAATGCTAGGGCTGCACCAATACTTCCGCAAATTGGTAACCAAGTGAATTTCAATACACTATCACCAATACCTGCGAGTGGTCCCATTAGGCCAGTTTTGATACCAGTTACAGTATCCTTCTGATCTTCAGTTGTCGTTTCTTCCACGGCAGCTGCAATTCCAAGAATCAAGGCATCTGAGTTAACATGACTGTTAAAGAATTCAAGATGGCGCTTCATAGCTTTCACACGCAACTCTTTTGGCTTATCCTTGTACAAACGCTCAAGAATGGGTGTGAAACTTGACAAGAAACCAATAGCTTGCATTGATTGGAAGTTATTAGTTACGTTTAGTAATTGCATTCTCCAAAATACTTTGTTTAAATCTTGCTTTGTAATTTTGTTACTCATAGATCATAGTCCTCCTCATCATTATCAATTTGTCCGACAACTTCTTTAACTTGAGCTTTTTGAGTTGCCAAGTCGTAAATCAAAGCAATCGGTAAAGCGATTAGAGTGATTGGTAAAACTGAAAGCTGCAGATAAACTGCTAGAGCAAAACCAGCGATTAGGAATGTCCAAAGCTCAGCTTTTTTCAACATCATCAGCATCAAGAGACCAATACCCACAGCAGAAATAATCTTACCTGCTACTGAAAGACCTGACATAATTTCTTTTGGAAGTGCAGCAACAACTTGGTCTACTATACCAGCACCGAGATATACAGCAATGAAAGTTGGAACTGCACGAATAAGGAAGGCAATTACCATTGGAATATAGTTAATACGATAAACTTTACTAAAGTCACCAGTCTCTGCGATTTTTTCAGCGATTGGATTCAAATAAACAATACTTGAACGATATAGTACGAGTAATTGTTGAGCTAATAGAGAAGCTGGAACCGCAACTACTACAGCAGTCGCAACACCACCTGATGCAAGACCTAATGCCGTCCCGATTGCAGTACCTGAAATGATGTCAGGTGCTGAATAAGCTCCAACGTTACCGATACCCATCCACATAACTTCTAGTGAAGCACCAATGAGTAATGATGTTTGTACATCTCCCATTATCAAGCCGATAACGGGAGCAATCAGCAAGGGACGTCTCAACATTTGAGTACCAATATCATCAATTGCACATAGACCAGCCCACGCTGCAATTAGTAATGCCTGAATCATAAAATGACCTCCTCTAATCTAATTTTTTCGTCGTTTGGAACCATCTGAATTGTTACTTCCACTGAGTTTTCCAATAATTTCTTGAATGCTTCCTTCTCGGAAGGTGTAACAGCAACTGACTTAGTTAGCTTCTCCCTACCTTCTTGGAACCTCATTCCACCCACATTAAGAGAAGGAATTGGAACACCAGCTTCGTAAGCTCTTAATACATCTTCACTAGTCGTAAATAGTAGCATTGTTCGTCTAGTAATTTTGTTTGTTTTGATAATTTCACCAAATTTTTCAACAGGAAATGCTTTTACAGAAATTCCTTGTGGAGCTGCCATAGTCAAAATACTTTTTTGAGTTTTGTCGCCAGCAACTTTATCATTCAAAACAATAATTTGCTCAATCTTATGCATATTAACCCAGGTCGTAACTACTTGACCGTGAATTAAACGATCATCTATCCTACTAAAGACTATAGTCATCTTCTTCTCCTTCTTCAATTAAATCTTGTTTAGTCCTGACACTAAATCCTTGGTCATAAGCTGTCTTTAATACAGCAGCTAATGATTCAATTTGTTGTCCACGATTCATCAGAACTTCTAAAAGCATGGGTAGATTCAACCCTGAGACAACTACTACTTTTTCCTGAGATAAAAGTTGTGATGCTAAATTTATTGGAGTTCCTCCGATAATATCCGTAAGAACAACCAGTCCTTTAGTTGTATCCAACGAGGAAATCTTTTGAAGCATCTCTTCTTTTAGAACCTCGACATCGTCAACTGTATATACTTCTAATGTCTCAAAGTTGGTCTGCTTACCTACAATCAACTCTGCACTATCAATTGCAGCCTTCGCAAAATTACCATGAGACATTAGTAGTAATGCAATACCGTCTGACATATTATCCTCCTGCTTTATTTTAATTAAATAAAAACTTTGTTTTTATAAGTTAATTATAAAGGGAATGATATGCGGTTTCAATGAAAGGATTTTCACTTTATAAAGTGAAATTTTTTGGAAAAAAGAAGCAATTAGCCATTAGACTAACTGCCACTATTTCATTCAGAAAATCTCTCAATTAACTCTTGTCCTAATATATTTTCAAAATCTAAATCAGTAACAAAATCATGCCAGTTACTTCTACTACCCTGACTGAAGGTCTCCTTAAAATTCTCAAACCATGGATACATTTGCCCAAGATTAGTGTCCCCAATAACTGTTTCTACAGGAAGTACACCCCCAAGGTAGGCCAATAGACGAGAAACCTCTGGAGAATACAGCCAATTTAAAAAGTTTAAGCAGTGAGTGACCTGAGCGGAGAATCTACTAATGCCAATAGAACCACCTCCGGTCATCGCTTGTTTACCTGGAACACTGGCAATATCAAATTGGTAGGTAACATCATGTTTTTCTGATCCTGAGAACAGTGGTGAGATATAGTTTGAAAAGACGATTTCCATTGCGGTATGACCTAGACGTAAATGTCTAACATGATCTTCCCACCATAAATCTAGTTTACCGTTAGTAAATGTCACGCTATTTTTGTAGTCTTTAAATGCCTCATTGATAACAGATAAGTCCATATTATTCTTTAATAACTTTTCTCTATATCTTGGCATAAAGTCACATGTTGCAACGATAGGGGTCTTAACTGCTAGTGTATGGCCGAAATCAGTCTGCGAATCTTTGTTGAAAGACTTACTAAAGAAAGACGACACGCGATCAAACTCTTCAAAAGTTTTTGGCACATCCAATTGTTTTTTGAACTTCTCGTAAAACTGCCGCTGGAGCAACGTATTATCAAATAGATCTTTCCGATAAACTAAGACTTGGCTGGAGATATCGAATGGGAAAGTGTATTGCCTATCGGACTGATAGCTATACTCTAAGGCAATATCAGACATCAACTTACTGTTGATTAACTGTGCGATCTCCTGATTTGTCACCTCCCGAAAAATTGTTTCGGCAAAATTTGGTAACCAGGCCATGTCTACACGGATTAAATCAACTCGATTCAAAAATTCTCGATTTGATAAGTTGGCAAGCAATTCTTGATAGGTGAATTCTTCAATCTGAATAGTAATGCCTGTCAGGGTCTTGTATTTTTCCACAAGTACCTTAATGGCATTTGACATGGGTGATTCAACGATTGCAAGAGTTAGGGTTAAAGCAACTTTATGACAAATTTCCTCATTATTACTCTCAATACCTTTAAGCTCAATAAGAGAATAATCATTAGTCTCCAGAGCAGTTAGTACCCGCTTCGCAACTAATTTATAATCTAATTTCAAATAAGAGGTATTATGCTGCCCGATGATATCACGGCAACCTAAAACTAAAATATGAGGCCTATTTGTTTTCCCAAACCAATCAAATAAATCGTTTAGTTCCTTAGCAACCTTCCTATCAGAGACAACTAAGGTGTCATTAGCCGTTAAATGAGACAATTTTGAGTACGTCATCACAAAATTGTTATTGTCAGAATCTGTCAACAATCGTACTCTGAAATCTGACTTAAGCAACGTTCGATGCAGTTTCTCAAAGAGAGAAAAACCTGCATAGGGACTGATGAGTGTAACAATCCCATTGGAACGAGCTTCTAAAAAATTTAACACAAGTGCTTGGATACGGTCACTATCAAAGTTAATGCCAGCATAGTTCTCGGTATCAACGAGAAGGAGTTTAGTTCCTTGTTTCTCCAAGTCTGTCACACGTGTCGGCTCAAGCCCAACACAAACCACAGCAAGGGGTAAAAGTGAACTAATCTTTAAAATCCGTTCATCTAAATCAATCTGATTTTTGAAATAAACTAATTCAATATCATAATCATCACTATCAAAGGTCACTAGAAAATCAATGAGGTCTGTGTAATGAAAACGACCAAAATACGGAATAAAAACACAGACTTTTTTTGACAATCCTTTTCTCAAGACCTGAGCTTGTGAATTTAATTGGTACCCCAGACGCTTTGCCGCCTCTTCTACCAACTTAATTTTTGAAGCTCGAACATTTCCTCGTTTATTTAAGACATTTGATGCTGTACCATGTGACACTCCAGCCTCACGAGCGATATCTTTAATAGTAACCATAACTTAGCCTCTTAATTTAAAAAACCATCCAAATACTCTAAAAATAATGATATATCTGTTACCTGATAAGTATTTATTCCTTGATCTCGGGCAGCCTCAAGGTTCTTCTCTAAGTCATCAAAGAAATAAGTGTGACTGGGTTCAAGACCAAATGTAGTCAATAACGTTCGATAAATCTCAGGTGCTGGCTTGGATTGCTTAACCTCATAAGATAAAATTTTACCATCCAAAATTGATGCGAGTTCTGGTGCTCGTTCTTCCATACACGGATAAAATAATTGAGAAGTATTGGAAAGAATGTATAGCTGATGTCCATGTTGCTTTAATGAAGCCATTTTTTTAACAACATCATCATAGAATCTGACATAACGATACCAATACCACATGATTTGATGAACTTCTTCCTCAAATTCATGTGATAATTCCTCATTAACTTTATTTTCAACTTCTTCAACAGTATACAGTCCGGCATCCATCTCTTCCCATAACCCTGAACCAAAAATAGCAGTATCTACTCGACAACGTGATTCATCATCAGGTAATAAAGTCTTCAAAAATACTTCCTTGTCCCACTCAATAATCACATTTCCAAAATCAAAGACTAAATTCATTCCACACCTCTTTTTTCACTTTACAGCAATATTATTTCACTTACCATTCTACCAAAATACACTGAATTTTCGTAGTCACTTTATAAAATAAGGTGCTGTCTAGACAACACCTTATTTCAATTCCTCTAAATAAATTACACCTGGTATCCTAGATAAATCTTCCATCAATTTTAAATGATCAAACGATTCATTAAGTTTTAGGGACAGATAGCAGGAAACTTGACTGGCTTCTTCTTGGTATATCCCTTTCTTCTTGTCACTATGACTAAGCCCATTTTGCATATCCAGAATCTTAATATCAGAGGTGCTTAAAAAGATAAGGAGACGATTAAAGCCCTCTAACGAGTTAAAAATAATATGGAAATCTGCAATTTTAGATCTACTATTTAAGTAATCTTTTAGGGGGGCAAATAGGGTCATGATACCTATTAAAGCAACAGTTGAAATGAGGGCACCTGAGTAGAAGCCAATACCAGTAGCTAGTCCAACAACAGCAGAAGCCCAAAGGCCTGCTGCTGTTGTTAGACCTCGAATTTTTTGGTTGTCTGTTACTAATATTGTTCCAGCACCTAGAAATCCTAAGCCACTAATAACTTGTGCACCCATTCGTGTAGGATCGCCTGAGCCATGTTTAAGAACAATGTATTGATTCGTCATCATCACCATAGCTGAAGCTAAACAAACAAGAATGTAGGTACGAATTCCGGCCGCCTGGTTTTTAACTCCTCGTTCAAATCCTATGATTCCACCTAGAACGACTGATAAAGTCACCCTAATTAAAATCGTAGGTAGAGTCAAATCTCCCAACTCACCCATTAACGTTTCGTTCCTTTTTGAGTTCTGAAACGATGGCTAAGATAAAGGGCAGAGGCTGACATAATCATCAAGATAACTGAATAAACAAACATCATTGCGATAGCGTTGACGGTAGCTGTCTCGTCAGTTGCAGATTTAATGACAACACCAAGTGGTCTAAAGAGAGGATGGTAGAGGAATACCGATAAATCATAATCCGATAATAGTGAGTTAAAGTTTAGTACCATAACAGAGAGCACAACTGGCATAATAAACGGAATGATGACCTTTACCATAGTGTAGAAGCTAGATGCTCCCATACTACGAGCGGCTTCTTCCATATCACTATCAATACTAAAGAATACTGCTCGAATCATCCGATAGGAAAACGGAAGTTTTTGGATAATGTAAGCAATAAGCATCATCCCTAAGGTACCAATCAGAACCTGGTTAAATACAATCAAACGAGGCTCATTAAAGGTAAACATCAAGCCAAGTGCAATCAGTGTACTTGGTAAAATCCAAGGGATTAAAGCACCATACTCAAAGAATTTATCGAATTTATAAGTGTTCTTATGAACAATTCTTGAAATAACAATTGCAATTACAGTAGCTACAAAGGCTGCTAATGCCGCATAAAGCAAACTTACAAGATAAGGTTTAAAGAACTCCGCGTTAGAGAACAGCTCTTGATAGTTTGCCAAAGTGAAGCTAGATAAGCTCAAGTTACCAGTTTTAATGGTCAATGCATCCGTGAAGGAATATAGGACAACCAGGGTAATTGGTAGCATATAGATCACAAATAGCACGTAGGCAACAATGTGAGCAATGGCATTCCAAACTGGAGATGTGATAACTTGTTTTTTCAGACCAGCTTTTGTTTTTGACACAGAGACATAGTTACCGCCTTTTTCTACCTTGTTAAGCAAGGTTAACAATAAGATTGTTGCCAAACCCAACATAATGGCCAGGAAGGCTGCAAGGTCACGTGAACCATTTGATTTTGCAAAACTGATGATCAAGGGGTTAATCGTTTGAAACTCTTTACCACCTACGATAAGTGGGGCAGAAACTGCTGACAAACCAGTTAAGAATGTCAAAATGGTTAAGGCAAACAAAGTCGGCTTGAATGTCGGCAACACCACTTTGAAGAATACGGTCATTGGTTTCGCACCCATGTTTCGAGAAGCCTCAATAGTGTGGTAGTCAACACTACGAACAGCATTCGTCAAGAACATGATATGGTTTGAAGTACAAGCGAAAGTCATAATAAACAAAACTGCTCCGAAACCATGAAACCAATCTGGATTCATACTAGGAAATACAGACAGCAACAACTTGGTAATCAGTCCATTACTGCCATAAACAAATTTATAGCCAGTAGCGAGAACGATACCCCCGTAAATCAAAGAAGACATATACCCAAGCTTGAGAACTTTGGCTCCCTTGATATCCCAATACTCTGTCAAGAGAACGACGAGAGTACCAACCAGGTTAACAGTTACTACCATAGAAATGGCTAATTTAAAACTGTTAGCAATACTATTAAGAGCACGCTCTGAACTCATAATCTTATCTAAGGCTCGTAAAGAAAACTCACCATCTTTGAAAAAGACATTTGTCAGAAGTCCGATATTTGGATAAATGATGAATGCTACCAGTAACCACAGAACACCTATCCGTAGTAACCAGTCTTTCCATTTAATATCTTTGAGCATACTACTTACCTCCGTATTGCATAATGTCTTTCGGATTGATAAATAGAGTCACGACATCATCGATAACATGGCTTGAATGCCCATCATTCTTTTCAATGATATTAACTTGCTGTCCATTATCCAATACAACAGTGTATTTAATGAAGACACCATTGAATTCCAGATCAATAATCTTCCCTTGGATAGACAAATCACTTTCTGATTGTCTTTCCAATTTAACACGCTCTAAGCGGACATAGCCACTTGTTGGTTCAAAAATTGGCAATCCATTAGCAAGTAGAGCCAAGGTTTGCTCTGACAGATGGTTGATATCACCAATGAAATCACATACAAATTCTGTCTTAGACCGATTGTAAATTTCATATGGTGTACCAACTTGTTCAATGAAACCATTGTTAAAGACCGCAATACGATCAGATAAGGTCAAGGCTTCTTCTTGGTCGTGAGTGACATAGAGCGTTGTGATGCCCAACTCTTTTTGAAGTCGCTTCAACTCTAAACGCAGATCAACACGCAATTTGGCGTCCAAGTTTGACAGGGGTTCGTCCAAACATAAAATCTTAGGTTCTAAGACCAGAGCCCTTGCTAAAGCAACACGTTGTTGCTGTCCACCGGAGAGCTCTGAAATATTACGCTTCAGTTGCTCATCAGAAATCTTGATTTTTTTAGCAACCTCATGAACCTTGGCTTTAATGATTTCAGGAGAAATCTTCTTAACTTTCAGACCAAATGCAATATTATCATAAACTGTCATTGTAGGGAACAAGGCATAACTTTGGAAAACAATACCAATCTCACGTTTTTCTGGATCTAAATTCGTGATGTCCTTACCATTAACATGAATGGTACCCTTAGAGGGGTTGATGAACCCCACTAAGGTACGCAAGGTTGTTGATTTACCACAACCACTTGGTCCGAGAAATGTAAAGAACTCCCCTTCCTTGATTTCTAAATTCAAATTGTCAATCGCAATAAAATCTGCATATTTGATTTGTATATCGTTAAAGGTAATCATATACACCTCTCCTCACTTCTAAATGTTACTATTCTACGAATTCAAGCTCAGCTTTTTCAACCCATGAGTTAATGTTCTCACCGATGAACTCCCAATCCAATTCTTGAGGTTTAACGCTGCTTGCAAAGTCTTTAATTTCAGATTTAGCACCTTCAAGGGCTGTCTTGTTAGCAGGGATTGAACCAAACTCATCACTCCATGCTTTTTGAACTTCTGCACTACCAAACCAGTTGATAAACTCTTTAACAAGTGCTTCTTTCTTGCTAGTTGACAAAATACCAACTTGCTCAGTGACGTAAGGAACACCTACTTTAGGGCTCATAACTTGGAATTTATAGCCACGTTCAGCTTCGTTTTGAAGAACGCCTGAACCCCACATCATGCTGTAGTTCAATGGGGTGCTATCATCGATAAGAGCAGAGATATAATCTTCACCCTGTGCGTAAGTATGTGCGTTTTGAATGTATTTCTTAGCTACTTCCCAACCTTCGTCAGAGATACCCAAATCACCTTTTTCGTCAGCATAGCGGCTAACGATACTTGCAAAGATATTTTTAGAAGTACCTGTGTTCAAGCCAGAGATACCGTATGCACCTTTATAAGCATCTTTTGTCAAATCTGTCCAGTCACTTGGCATATCAGCTTTTGCATTACCAATCAGTACCAATGGTTGAACAACAATTGGGTGATAGTAGCCGTCAGCATCACCAAGTGTAGCATCTACTTCATTTGCCCACTCTGGACTGTATTTAACAAGAAGTTTTTCATCTTTGATACGGTTGAACTCCAAGTTGTTCAAACCAAATACCATATCAGCAATCGCATTGTTTTTCTCTGCAATCAAGCGGTCAGCCAATTCACCACCTGAGATGTCAACGTAAGAAATTTTAAAGCCTTTTTCAGCAGCTTTTTCTTTAAGCCAATCACCACGGCCATCAGTTGTTGAGTTAGAATAGATGACAATCTCTTGGGAGTAGTCAATTTCAGCTGGAGCACTTCCCTTAGCTGGCTCAGCTGATTTAGATGTACCACAAGCAGTCAACAAGATTGCCGCACTAGCTAACATGCAAAGTTTTTTAAAGTGTTTCATGAGAATTTCTCCTATTTAATAATTTTTTTGTAGTTATTTTCAATTAAGCAAGAATACAATAAATATGGCCAATCTGTTTGAATAATATCAAAACCAAGTTCAACTAATTTGATCCAAGAATACCCATTATCAAACAGAGCTACTTCATCATCAATTCTTGCAGCCAGTACGATGGTGTCGTTTAGACGTAGAGCATTTACCCAAGTGAGAATGCCTTTATTACGAAGTCGTTGCATAGTGGCAGGACTAACTAATTCTGAGTCTAAATCTTCAAAAATCAATTCGACTGCAACTAAGTTGATACCTCCAAAGTTTAGAACCAACTCTAGTTCTTCAACCGTTTTGACGATTGGCATAAACATAACATCTAGCCCAGAATTTCGCAATTGCTCCAGCAACTCTCTTTTTGCTGGTGCTTTAAGCAAGACTTGATCTAATGACTTATAGGTTTTAAGTTTATCAAGGAACGTGTCCCAATAGAACCAACTACGATCAATGTTGATTAGGCTCTTACCTTCAAGATTGGTAAGAACTTCCTCAATCGTCTCTAACCTTTGGTCAACTGGCTCAGCAAGCGAGTTGAAGCAAGGTAGACCTTTAATTTGTTCTGAAGGCAAGAGACGGAGATCAATATTCATATCAAAGACCAGTTTTTCTTGACCATCATGGAAAGCGAAGAATTCACCATCAATAGAACGGACAACGTCAACTTCAACCATATCACCTTTATGTCGAATAGCATTCAGGTAAGCCTTGGTCGTATTTTGGATAACGTTACCGCCATTTGTTCCACGGTGAACCGCAATTAGCACCCCCCTTTCTTCTCGATATTTCTGTAAAAGATTCATCTGACTTCCTCCTTTATTTGTTTACAAGATTATTGTAAGCGATTTTTTGGAACGTGTCAAGTTTTTTATAAAAAATTTTTTCTTAATAATGTTTCTAAAAAATACAAAGGTTCAATATATTCATTCCTGCACGTACCTACATAATTGTTGAACCCTCCCTTGAAATAATAATACTTTTAGCAAATTGTTTCTATCAACTTCATGTAAAGGATTTTAAAGTATTTGGTAAATTTTTTGTAACAGTACTAAATTAGTTATTTTATTTATAGGATATCTAAATAATCATTTTGTACTAAAATGTTTTTTTCTGACTACGTTTCATTCTGTCAATGCTCTTCATAAACTTCTCCACACGTCTCACTTCATATTCATAATCATCTATCAATTTACCTAGCTCTTCTTGGCAATGTTTTATCTCATGAGCCACATCTTCAAGTGTAGTGACCCCCGTCAGATTTATCTTGGCATAATCATACCGGGCTAGCCTTCGGTTTTCTGGGTCTGCGTTATTAAGATTTAGTAACACTTCCGCCACCTTGTTAAGGTAAGCAAGTTTATCCTGATAATCCGTAATCATCAACTCCAGTTGAGCAATATCCTGAATCATTTCGTTCTTAATCTCTTGATAGGATTTATTGTCAGTATCCAGGTCAATCAAAAGATTAAGCTCTGCTATTTTCTCTTTGAGGCTGGTCGTGGTTGGTCGTCTGCGTTTAGGTATATGCTTGCTGTCGTGAGTTAGCTGACGGATTATTTCACGTCCTCGCATATAGCGGTTGAAATCAGAGTTCGCTTTATTGTAGATGAAAAATTGAGCAGTCTCTCGGATAAAGACATGGTAGGACTTGCCCTGTTCGCTCTCATGAATATCTAAGTTACGGTTTGGAATAAAGACCAAGCCGTCTTTTTTGACGCCATAAGTCATCCTGATAAAGATGCCGTCCTTGACCAGCTTGTCAATCTGGTGGTCTGCTAGGACAACTTCAAACTCGTGAATCTTATCTCGCTTCTCCTTGAAATCCTTATAGGCTGTCAAGAGTTCCTCACTAGGAAGTTTGTCCTGGTCCTGCTCTTCTTGATAATTCTTAAAATCTGAGGGTAGGTTAGCCAAGTCAGGGTCTGGTATGATGTCTCTGTTATCAAAATACTCTTCAAAAAACTGGACATCGTAAAGACACTTGGCACTCAGCTTCTCATTTTTTATGGCTATGCTCCTGCCATTCTCTGATAAAGTAAAGACAACGTGTTTCTGTTTGGGAGAACTGATCAGGTTCAGCTGCTCTGCCATTTTAACCAAATGCTCCAGGCTCCTAGCCTTGGGTAAAAGAAACTCCAGTCGCTCTTCAATACCTCGTTTCGCAAACTGCTCCCGAAAATAATCCTCGGTGTAGGGCTGTCGCTTATCCAGCTGATGACCGCGAATGACCTGCTTCATGTCTCGGTCAGTCATCAGAAAGCGTGCGTGTTTGCGAGAGAAATCTATCGTCAAGTTTAGAGCAGGAGCCTTGGACACAAAGTCCTCAAAGCTCTTGCTGTTCTCCAGGAGAAAATAGAGTCGCTGCTTGAGTTCGAACTTGTGATTGGTCTTGCGGTAGGTTTCAAACTGTTCGTGCGAATAACGATTAGGGGTGATGATTTTTGCTCCAGCTTCTTTGGCAATGCGATCTGAAATCAGACGAAGGTTTCTCTCCTGGGCATAGTCCCATTTGAGTTTTTTGTCTGACTGCTTATCCACGGCGTTAATCAAGATATGGTTATGGATATGGTCCTTATCAACGTGGGTCGCAACAATAAAACGAAAACTCCCACCTGTTAATTCTTTAATGGTCTCATAGCCAATACGGTTAATCTCTTCAGGTGTGAGCTTGTCATCAGGGGAAAAGGATTGAATCAGGTGGTGGGCATGGATTTTCGTTTGCTTGAGTTGCTGACGGTCGTTTCTTGAATCATAGAGCCGATCATTGTTGGTCAAGTTAGCCTGATACATCTCCACCAATTCCTCATAGCTGGGAAAGTCCAGGTAATTGCTCATGCCAAAATCAGAGACCAGC
>NZ_JBGTZB010000039.1:0-15540 GCF_041807825.1 Streptococcus sp. E24BD
CAACAATTTGTTGCTTAAAGTCATCACTAAATTGACGACGGATTTTTCTAGACATAGAGTTCTCCTGTTTTCTTTAGTGTAGAACACTTTATAAATTCTGTCTAGTTTAGTGTAACCGATTCAAAGGACTGGTTCAATGTCATCAGTAACCACTATCCAAAAGATGAGTACGGTCAAGATTTTCATGCCGGTAATGCTATCCGTCGCCTAACCGATGACGAAACTGAAGCTTTGAAGACTTGGCAAGATTTGGTAGATAAGAATATCATCAGTCGTCGTCGCTATACAGAAAACGACAAGTTTGACCGCAACGGCTACTATCAGAGCTACCTCTTCTCTCCAGTTTATGCTGCTCTCTCTAACGATAAGGGTGCCCCTGGTGACATCATGCTCAGACGGATTGCCTTTGAACTTCTGGCTGAAAAAGGCTATGAAGAAGGCTTTATCCCTTACACGTCATGGGCACTAGGTGATATGGCATTGGCTGACCATTCAACAGTTTATAGTAAGTGGTATGGTCGTCATATCCCACGAATTACCGACCAGCATGTTCTCAAATCCGTCTTTAAAGAGGAGTATCCAGATTGGGCAGCGTTCAAAAAAGCCATGTTCCAAAAACGCATCGATAAGACTGATCGTTTAGCCCCAATTACGATTCAGTACTTGGGCGAGAAGCACACGATTACCTCATTTTCGGACATTCAAGGACTGATGGAAAAGGCGGTCGCCTACGATGCCGATCAGAAACTGTATAGTTTTGGTTTCCAAACTGATGACGATTGGCGTAAATGGCAAGCATCCCATGTGCAGAAACTAAAAGCAGCCATCTATAATGCCTACCTGCGTCAAACTGATGACTTCAGGCAGCCGATTTATCTCATTGAGGATACCGATGTTTAAGCCATAATACATAAAAAGCCTACTATTAGCCAAAATTGAGCTAATAGCAGGCTTTTTTGCTGACTGTTGCAGGACACAAACTAATTTTTTTCTTTTAAGATGCTTCTCACCATCCGATAGACGACTAGAAAGACTAAAACGATTATCCCGATAACCATCAACCAGCCCAGTTTGCTGTTGACCAAGAAATCAGGCAGAGGCACGTTGATGCCGAAAAAGCCCGTGATAATGTCTGGAGTCGCTAGTAAAATCGACAGGACCGTCAAAATCTTCATGGTATCGTTTAGCTGGTTGTTGAGGACGTTGTTATAGGTAGACTAGAGCTGCCCCATGGTCTAGGTATTGAGCTCTGCCATTTCCAAAATCTGTCGCGCCTCAATCAAGGCATCGTCCAGCTTTTCCCGTTCCTCATCGCTGAGCTGACGGATTAGACCGTGCGCAGTTAGTTGCTCTAAAACCAAGAGGTTTTGCTTGCTATCGGAGCGAATGTAAATCATGCTCATTTCGATATCAGAGAGTGCCAAAAGCCGGTCTTTGGTCGTCTTTTGACGGATAAAATGATTGGTTTGGGTCAATTCCTTGTCAAGGCAATCGAGAATTTTGACATAGTCTTTAGAAATGACGACCAAACTCCAAAAGAGAAAATCGTAGACTGTTTCAGGTCGGTACTTGGTCATCATCTGATTGAGTCTCTCAAGCAAATAAGCCGTTTTATTCGTTACCAAAGTGGTCACGCGGTTTGGCTTGAGGATAAAGGTTATGGGACTGCTGTCATAGCTATTATCCTCTTTTTCTTGGTGAATGACATTGTAAATCAAGACCAGACACCCTTGGTCTTTATCATATTCCAGACGCGCCATCTCGTTCTCGTCGGTGATGTAGGCTGCTAATTCCTCATCAATGGCCAGTCGATCTTCGAGGCTAGTGATATCGGATAAGCTATCCAGATTGATGGCTAGCCAAGTGTTGGTTGAAAATGTTTTGGTGTACATGATCTTCCCATCTATCAAAACAAGAAGCCACAGCGGACTGCTTGTTCTTTTTTATTTATTTTGCTAACGTTTAACAGGGCAAATGAGAGGCAATGTCAGAACTCGGTACAAAAGTCACCACCTCTTCGTTTTATTATCACAAACGAACTATTATTGACTATTCCAAGGCACAAACCTTTGTGGATTTTGTGGATATAGTAGAGTAGTGCACTGAGCTCGCTCTGCTAGCTCAAGCAAGGGTTTTTAGACAGCATGCGCTTAGCGATGACCTTTTCAATCACAATCCTAACATGGCTCTAGCCAAGAAGTCATAAGCCTGACTGCCAAAATGCAGACCATCATCAAGACTGCCCTTGAGCAGGTCTGCCATAGGCAAATTACTCTGTTCAAACAGGGCAACCGTATCTAGCAAGCCAGTGCCTTCCTGTCTTGCCACTCGCCTCACCTGCTCGCCATAGTAGGTCACCAAACGATTGGTACGATAAAGCTGCTTGGTCTCATCAACAGGCGCCGGCAAGAGTAGACAAATCTGATCCGCCGAAAATTGCTTCTTCAGTTCAGCAACAATCGCCGTCAGGTTCTGGGCATATTCACCCAGAAAAACTTGCTTGTGCTGGGCCAGGTCATTTGCACCGATGAAGACAAAGACCCGATCGGCAGCTGGCAAAAGGGTCCTCCTGAGCAAACTGAGCAAGTCTGCCGAATTATCCCCAGACACCGCCCAGTTATCAATAACCACGTCAGGACGATACTGGCAGAGCGAATAGTCGATATGCGGTAGCTGCTTCCCCTCATGGCGAGCAAAGAGGCTATCCCCTAGTAAGAGCAGGTGCATACCCTAGCCCACCAAACTGCCATTCGGTACGCTTGGGTCAACGGTCAAGAGGGTCAGATGACCGTCATGCTCAGCCGAGAGAATCATGCCTTGACTGAGAAGTCCCATCATCTTACGCGGTTTGAGGTTGGCAACGATTTGCAGTTTCTTCCCGACCAACTCCTGCTCGTTAGGGTAAAACTTGGCGATACCAGAGAGAATCTGACGGTCCTCACCATCGCCTGCATCCAGACGGAATTGAAGGAGCTTGTCCGAGCCCTCGACTTTCTGAACCGCCTTGACCTCGGCCACACGGATTTCCACGGCGTCAAAGTCCTCAAACTTGATGGCTTTCTTGCTGTTTTTTAGCTCGATAGCTGCTGAAGCCCAGTCTTTTTCCTCTTGGGAAATGGCAGAGCTGCCACCCATTTGGCTCTGGATATAGGCGATTTCTTCCTCCATATCCAAGCGTGGGAAGATTGGTGTCCCCTTTTCCACAACAGTCGCTCCTGCTGGCAGGCCAGATAAGGCCAAGTCTTCCAAACTAGACACTGCTGGTAGCCCCAGCTGTGCCAAGATGGCAGCAGACGTCTCCATCATAAATGGCTGAATGAGGTGTGCCACCAGGCGCAAGCTGGCTGCCAAGTGGCTCATGACTGCTGCCAACTGCTCCTTGTCTCCCTCTTCTTTTGCCAGCACCCACGGTGCGGTCTCGTCTATGTACTTGTTGGTTCGAGCGATTAGATTCCAAACAGCTTCTAAGGCACGCGGGTAGTCAACGGCTTCCATATACTTATGGTAGGCTGTCAGAGACTGCTCTGCCATTGCCTCCAAATCCGCATCAAACGCCGTCACGCCTGCCACAAAGGTCGGAATGGTGCCGCCAAAGTACTTGTTGACCATGGCAACGGTACGGTTGAGGAGGTTTCCTAGGTCGTTGGCCAGCTCGTAGTTGATCCGACCGACGTAATCCTCTGGAGTAAAGGTACCGTCAGAACCAACAGGAAGACTCCGCATGAGGTAGTAACGAAGTGGGTCAAGACCAAAGCGGTCTACCAACAGCTCTGGATAGACCACATTGCCCTTGGATTTGGACATTTTGCCATCTTTCATGACAAACCAACCGTGGGCAATCAAGCGGTTAGGCAAAGGCAAATCAAGTGCCATCAGGATAATTGGCCAGTAGATAGAATGAAAACGGAGAATATCCTTAGCTACCATGTGGTTAGCCTCAGGACTAACAGTAAAGTCCCAGGTCTTACCATTGTCATCCGTCCAAGATTTAGATACCGTTTGACCAGACCAAAACGTCTCAAACTTACTGGTATCGGATTGACCATAGCCTAAGGCAGTGATATAGTTGAGTAAGGCATCAATCCAGACATAGACGACGTGCTTAGGATTAGACTTGACTGGCACCCCCCAGCTGAACGTCGTCCGAGATACTGCTAAGTCTTCCAATCCAGGCTCGATAAAGTTTTTCAGCATCTCATTCATACGGGAATTTGGACTGATAAAGTCTGGATTGGCTTTAAAGTAGGCTTCTAAATGCTTTTGGTACTTGCTGAGGCGGAAGAAATAAGACTCCTCAGATACCCAGGCCACCTCGTGACCAGACGGGGCAATCCCTCCTATGACCTTACCTGTCTCATCTCGGAAAACTTCGGCCAATTGGCTCTCTGTAAAAAATTCCTCATCAGAGACAGAGTACCAGCCTGAGTATTCTCCCAAATAAATATCGTCCTGCGCTAGCAATTTCTCAAAAACAGCAGCCACCACTTCTTCATGATAGGAATCAGTCGTACGGATAAAGCCGTCGTAAGAGATATCCAAAAGCTCCCAGAGTTTTTTGACACCGACTTCCATGCCATCAACGTAGGCTTGGGGTGAGATGCCCGCCTCCTCAGCCTTGGCTTGGATTTTTTGCCCATGCTCGTCAAGACCAGTTAGTGAGTAGACTTCCTTGTTCATCAAGCGATGGTAACGGGCCAAAACATCGCAGGCGATAGTCGTTGTCGCATTACCGATATGAAGTTTACCTGATGGGTAGTAAATCGGGGTCGTAATATAAAATGGTTGCTTAGTCATCATTATCATTCCTTCCAAACTAGACGAATGAGTCTAGGTAATAACATCTTCAATTATAGCAAAAACTTGATTTTTTCTCAAAAATAGAAGAAAAAAGACTGCAAAACGCAGCCTTTCGTCGTTTATCTTAGTTTTTAAGAGCAGCTGCCATGGTTGCTGCAACTTCTGCTTCAAAGTCGTTTGATGCTTTCTCGATGCCTTCACCTACCTCAAAGCGGGCAAAGGTAATAGCTTTAGCGTTCACGCTATCAAGGTAAGCTTCCACTGTCTTGCTGTCATCCATGATGTAGACTTGGGCAAGAAGTGTGTAGGCCTGGTCAACTTGGGTATTGTCCAAGAGGAAACGGTCCATCTTACCTGGGATGATTTTGTCCCAGATTTTTTCTGGCTTGCCTTCAGCAGCGAGTTCGGCTTTGATGTCAGCTTCTGCTTGAGCGATAATCTCGTCTGTCAACTGAGCTTTTGAGCCATATTTCAAGAGTGGCAAGGCAGGCTTGTCAACCATTGCACGGCTTTCATTATCTTGTTCGATTTTGTGGTTGAGTTGTGCCAACTCGTCTTTGATAAACTGCTCATCCAACTCAGTGTAAGACAAAACAGTTGGTTTCATCGCAGCGATGTGCATAGACAGTTGTTTAGCAAGTGCCTCATCCCCACCCTCGATAACAGAGATAACACC
This sequence comes from Streptococcus sp. E24BD, assembly GCF_041807825.1. Lineage (NCBI taxonomy): Bacteria > Bacillati > Bacillota > Bacilli > Lactobacillales > Streptococcaceae > Streptococcus > Streptococcus sp. E24BD. Next base: position 5,474 of record NZ_JBGTZB010000039.1, read on the forward strand.
AATACGACCACCGTTATGTTGGTAAGCACCGAAAGCTTGGTCATCAGTTTTCTCAATCAAAGCAAAACGACGGAAGGAAATTTTCTCACCGATGGTTGCTGTTGCATTGATGTAAGCAGCTTCCAAAGTTTCACCATTTGAAAGAGTGATTGCCATTGCTTCTTCATTGTTAGCAGGTTTTTGTTCAGCGATAGCTTTTGCAGTCTCGTTAACCAACTCAACAAATTGCGCATTTTTCGCAACGAAGTCAGTTTCTGCGTTAACCTCAACAACAGCTGCAACGTTGCCGTTAACGTAGACTCCAGTCAACCCTTCAGCGGCAACACGATTAGCTTTTTTAGCCGCTTTTGCCATACCTTTTTCACGAAGCAATTCAATCGCTTTGTCGATGTCACCATCAGTTTCAACAAGTGCTTTTTTTGCGTCCATAACGCCAGCACCTGATTTTTCACGCAATTCTTTAACCAAAGCTGCAGTAATTTCTGCCATTATTTTTTCCTCCAATTTTTTAAGAAAAGGGGAGGGCTGGGCCCGCCCCTTAAGTTATTTCACGATATTAAGCGTTGTTACCTTCAACAACTTCAACCAATTCTTCGATTGATTCAGTTGAAGCAGGCTCAGCTGCCAACTCTGCTTCAACAGCAGCAACTGAATCTTCACCCTGACGACCTTCAATAACAGCGTCAGCCAATTTAGCGGTGATCAATTTAACCGCACGAATAGCATCATCGTTAGCTGGGATAATCACATCGATATCATCTGGATCAGCATTGGTGTCAACCATAGCCACAACAGGGATACCAAGTTTTTTAGCTTCTTTCACAGCGATTTGCTCTTTGTGTGGGTCAACCACATAAATCACGTCAGGAATACGAGGCATATCAGCGATACCACCCAAGAATTTCTCAAGACGAGCACGTTGTTTGTTGAGCAAAGCAACTTCTTTCTTAGGAAGAACATCGAAAGTTCCGTCTTCTTCCATACGGTTGATATCTTTCAAGCGAGCGATACGCTTTTGGATTGTTTCCCAGTTAGTAAGAGTTCCACCCAACCAACGGTGGTTGATGTAGTATTGACCGGCACGAGTAGCTTCTTCTTTAACGGCTTCTGATGCTTGCTTTTTAGTCCCAACGAAGAGGATAACCGCATCGTTAGCTGCAGCGTCACGAATAAATTCGTAAGCTTGGTCTGCTAATTTCACAGTTTGTTGCAAGTCAATCACGTGGATGCCGTTGCGTTCTGTGAAGATGTACTTAGCCATCTTAGGGTTCCAGCGACGAGTTTGGTGACCAAAGTGAACACCAGCCTCAAGTAATTGTTTCATTGAAATAACTGCCATGAGTATTTCTCCTTTTGATGTTTTTTCCTCTTTCAGATTTCAACTCGCAGACTCACCACAGGGGCAACAAGTCCACGATTCATCCAAAATGAGTATTTGTTGCTCAAGCAACTTGATTATTGTACCATAAAACACAACAATTGGCAAGTATTTTATTCTCCATTTCATGATAGACAGCGAAAAAAGAAAGCTTGTCATAAGTTCTCAGAAAATTAGATGTACAGAGTGAAAACTGCTGAAATTTCTTTTTCAGGCTTCAATACGCCACTGCTGTCAAAAAATTATGCTAAAATAGTCTTATGCGTATCCAACAATTACATTATATCATCAAAATCGTTGAGACTGGATCAATGAACGAGGCAGCTAAGCAACTCTTTATCACCCAGCCGAGTCTGTCTAATGCCGTCAGAGAGCTCGAGAAGGAATTGGGGATTACTGTTTTTATCAGAAATTCCAAAGGCATCAAACTGACCAAGGATGGCGTCGAGTTTCTGTCCTATGCCCGCCAAGTCGTCGAACAAACAGTTTTGCTCGAAGAGCGTTACAAGGGTAAAAATAAGCACCGCAAGCTCTTTAGTGTCTCTGCCCAGCACTATGCTTTTGTGGTCAACGCCTTTGTCTCTCTTCTCAAACAGACCGATATGAGTCAGTACGAACTTTTCCTGAGAGAGACCAAGACTTGGGATATTATCGACGATGTCAAACATTTTCGCAGTGAAATCGGTGTGCTTTTTCTGAGCACCTATAACCGAGATGTGTTGAGTAAATTGCTTGAAGACAATCGACTTTCCGTTATCCCCTTGTTTAAAGCACATCCTCATATCTTTGTCAGTCGTCATCACCCTTTGGCTGGTCGAAAAAAGGTGACCTTAGAAGACCTTGTGGATTTCCCTTATCTCAGTTATGACCAAGGCATCCATAACTCCTTTTACTTTGCTGAAGAAATCCTCTCTCAGCTTGAGCACAAAAAGTCCATCGTGGTCAGCGACCGTGCCACCTTATTCAATCTTCTGATTGGTCTAGATGGCTACACTATTGCCACTGGTATTTTGAATAGCAATCTTAACGGCGACAATATCGTCTCGATTCCGCTTGACAGCACGGACGAGATCGACCTTGTTTACATCAAACACGAACAGGCCAATTTATCAAAAATGGGCGAACAATTTATCCAGTATCTCCTAGACGAGGTGCAGCCCGAAAAGATTACTCCCAAATACGACTATTGATACCGACTACTTTTTTACACTCACCAACAGAGAACAAAAGCCAGCAAATGCTGCTGACTTTTGTTCTCTTTTATCATATTCTAATCCTGATTCTGGATGAGTTTTAAGATGGCTAAATTAGCTCGGTCAAAGTAAAAAACTGTCCTGTCATAGGTGAGGTCACAAGCTTCTGCAAGAGCGATAATATGATCAAGAAAAACTTGTGACGAAAAACCTGTTGTCCGATGTAACTCTTCTTCGTCAAATGGTTTAATCAGATGTGCCAAAGGGTTTCGAACATTTTTTTCAAATTGTCGCAAGAGTTGAACCGTTTGTTTTGTGTCCTGTGGCAAGTTCGTTTCCATAATTAAGTCAACTAAACTACTGGACATGACTCGACTGTCTCGTCTACGCTGGATAAAAGATTGAATGGCTGGATGAGGACTGCTACTCATCTGTTCAAAACGCCATCTGTCATACTGGTCACTTTTTGAGTTATGAATATAGTTATCCAAATCTGGAATAAGCTGATAAAGCAAGCGACGATAGAGCCTGTAAATGATTGGGCTGACTGCTCGAACAAAGTCAATCAACTGACCTGTTTTAACCTTGGCTTCGAGGTCATAAAGGTAATTGATGAGTTGCTCAGCTTCTTGAGTAGGGGCTAACGGAGGGAGACTAAATCGCTCTGACAGCTCTGCTATTTTCCCCGAATGCCTATAAAGATAGGCAACGTTCAACTCCCTGCGCTCCACTAAGGTCGTCAATAATAAGTGAGCATCTGCCGGTAGGTCAGTTGCAAGTAGCAAAGCCTGACGATAGGCATAGGTTGCAAGCAGACCTTCAAATGCTGTATACGCGGGCTTAATCGGCAATCAAGGTCTCCAATCCTACCGCCATCATATCGGTGAACGTATTTTGACGCTCTTCGGCGGTCGTGTCCTCATCTGGGTTGACGAGACTGTCCGAAATCGTCATGATACCAAGTGCTTTTACCCCATGCTGCGCTGCCAAATAGTAAAGAGCTGCCGCTTCCATCTCGATGGCTTTAACACCAAGCTCACCCAATTTCATGTTGCGCTCGGGCATGTTTGAATAGAAAACATCAGAAGACAAAACAGAGCCCACATGGGTTGTCAACCCCATGTTTTTGGCGATATGATAGGCCTTATCAAGAAGACCAAAATCCGCGATTTGAGGGAAGTCAAATTCTGGGAAATCGTTGCGAATGATGTTGGAGTTGGTTGCAGCAGCTTGAGCTAAGACCAATTCACGAACATGAACATTGGGGTCGATGGATCCTGCTGTTCCCACACGAATCAGTTTTTTCACGCCGTAGTCGACAATGAGCTCACGCGCATAAATAGAGATGGACGGCATGCCCATCCCTGTCCCCATGACAGAGACACGGTGCCCCTTGTAAGTCCCTGTGTAGCCAAACATATTGCGTACTTCGTTGAAGCAGACGGCGTCCTCAAGGAAGTTTTCTGCAATAAATTTAGCGCGGAGTGGGTCTCCTGGAAGTAAAATTTTATCGGCGATGTCGCCTGGTTTTGCTGAAATATGAATCGACATAATAATATGTTCCTTTCTTTATATAAAAATATACTAATAATATTGTGTCCCCAAATGACTAATTTTTTCTTTTTCAAAAGCTAGATTGAGGAAAAAGAAGGTAACGAAGATAGCAAGCCAAGGGACGTCCCCTTGAAACAACCCAAAGAGAACTTGGACAAAACTCGCACCAGCTAATCCTACAAAAAGATACTTCAAAAACGGGTTCATGCTCTTTTTTCTTTCTTATTTTTTCTTACCGTCTTGAGCGGCTAAAGTGATAAAAATCATACCTGAACTCATAAAAAGGAGGCCAGAAGTCTTATTATTACTTGTAAGAAATATAAACACACCCACTAGCATCTGTATCAGACCACTAAAAAGGGAGATCTTTTTTTTATCCATCCTACAACTCCTCCAAGATCGCCTTGACTAAGCCTTTGAAATTGCCCTTAATTTGCTGGGTGACTTCTACTACCTCTTCGTGGTTGAGCTCTTCTTGGAAGCCAGCTGCGTGGTTCGTGATAGCAGAGATACCAAGAACTTTCAGCCCTGAGTGCGCTGCTACGATGACTTCTGGTACGGTTGACATGCCGACTGCATCACCACCCCATACTTTGACTGCACGGATTTCAGCTGGTGTTTCGTAGTTAGGGCCAGTAAAGCCGCAGTAGACACCCTCATCTAGCTTAATGCCCTGCTCTTTTGCCACTCGGTGGGCAATGTCCCGCCAAGCCTTGGTGTAAGCATCTGACATATCAGGGAAGCGGGGCCCAAAGTCGTCCAAGTTTTCGCCAATCAGAGGATTTTGACCTGTAAAATTGATGTGGTCAGAAATCGCCATCAAGGTTCCCGGACCAAAGCCGACACCGCCTGCTGCATTGGTCACAAAGACACCTTCACAACCCAATGCCTTCATGACACGGACAGGGAAGGTCACCAGCTCCATTGGATTGCCTTCGTAAAAATGAAAGCGCCCTTGAAGAGCCAACACCTTGCGACCGGCTAGGTCTCCGTAGACTAGCTTGCCTGCGTGTCCAACGACATGCGACTGCCCCCAGTTGGGAATGTCTGCATACTCAAGGACGATACTGTTTTCGATTTCGTCTGCCAGCTCACCCAGACCAGAGCCCAAGATGAGACCAAATTCTGGCTTAATCATGCCTTTTTCTTCTAAAAAAGCTTGCGTTTCTCTAATTTTTTCTAGTAATGACATGTGTGTTCTCCTTTATTTTTTCTGTACTAACTCCCAAACCCGTTCAGGCGGGCGACAGATGAGGGCTTGCCCTTTGTAGACTACAATAGGACGCTCGATGAGACTCGGATGCTCTGCCAAGAGAGTAAAAATCTCTTGGTCAGACAAGTCATCTGACAGCTCCAAGTCTGTATAGAGTTGGTCTGTCCTTCGTAGCAAGTCTTTGGCATTTAAGCCCAGGCTAGCGAGTTCTGCTGGCGACGGTGTTTCGGTTAAATAATTAATCACCCTCGGCTCGTAGCCCGCCTCTCTCAGCAACTCAAGGACAGCTAAGGACTTGCTACAAGACTGGTTGTGGTAGATAGTTAAATCGTTTTTCTCCGAATACAGCGCATCAATAACCTGAGTATCCTCCTTAGACAGTACGAAATCCTCACTTATTTCTAAGCCGGTATCAGCAAATGTTTTTTTGGCAAGATTAGCAATAGTAAGCGTTGAAGTCATATCAAAGGCACTACCAACAACAGCTCCTAAAACAGGAACCATTTTCCCTAAATTAACAACTCCTGTTGTTCCAAACTTAGTTGCCAAACGGAAACCGACAGCCTTATTAATTTTACGTAAAACTGTTCCAGGAACTTTTTTGACAAGAGCTACGCCAAATTTGTTACCGATAACGATACCGCCTTTTTTGACAATCTCGGATACAGAAGTCCCTGCTAATGTTGCATAGACAAATGTTTGTACTTGATCAGATTTCAAATCGTAACCACGCATACTAGCAATAGCAGCAACCATCCGCATTTGGAACAAAATTACACTTGCAATATTCGCTGGCAGGGTCACAGGAATAGTAATAATACCTCCAAAACCTGTTAAAAAACCAGAAACGGCTGCTTTCGTTGTCTGCGTTTGAATTAGTTTTTCAATAGCAGTTTCTGTATCGTATTTAGAAAGATAGTCAGTGACTAAATTCTCTAAACTCTTTTCACCAACTAGACCATTGAGCGTTGTCTGATAGGCCCAGTCTAATGTTGACATCATCGTTTCTTGACTTAGCTTTTCAGACTGTTCTGCCTTTTCTTGAACAAATTTAGTTGCCTGTTCTGTTAACTGACCTGCTTGTTTTCCTAAATCATTTAACCCTTGGTTTAATTGTTTGAAAATATCTGCCATAATTTTTCTCCTCCTACACCAATTTATCCAAGAAGCTTTCGCCAATCATGGCTGTATCAACACCAAAGTTTTCAGCAACTGTGGCTGAGATGTCAGCAAAATGCCCTTGTGGGATGACACCGTTGCCTTTGAAAGCAGGACTGTACGCCAAGAGTGGGATATACTCACGGGTATGGTCTGTCCCAGCGTAGGTCGGGTCATTGCCATGGTCAGCTGTAATCAACAGCAAATCATTCTCTCGCATGGCAGCAATGATTTCTGGTAGACGTCCATCAAATTCGTGCAAGCAATCACGGTAGCCGTGGGCATTGCGACGATGACCGTAAACCGCATCAAAGTCAACCAAGTTAGTAAAAGAGAAACCTTTCTCAAACTCAGGCAAGCCCATGGTCTTGATTAAGGTATCCACACCGTGGTTATTGTCCTTATTGTGTCCCATGTCATTGGTGATGCCTGAACCATTGAAAATATCGTTGATTTTCCCGACGGAATAAGTCGGCACGCCTGCGGCTGCTAGCTTGTTCAAGACAGTATCTTCAAATGGCGATACCGCATAGTCATGGCGGTTAGCCGTACGGGTAAAGTTGCCAGGAGTGCCTACATAAGGACGGGCGATAATCCGACCGAGCAGCGCAGGACGCTCCAGCGTAATGGAGCGCGCGTACTCACAAATCTTGTAGAGTTCTTCCAAAGGAATGACATCTTCATGCGCTGCGATTTGAAGAACTGGGTCTGCCGACGTGTAGATAATCAGCTCGCCTGTTTCAATCTGACGCGGTCCAAAATCATCAATGACAGCTGTTCCAGAATATGGCTTATTGGTTTCACGAATGACCTTGCGACCAGAAAATTCTTCAATCTTGGTCAGAATTTCCTCAGGGAAGCCGTCCCAGAAGGTATCAAATGGCTCAGTGATATTGAGCCCCATGATTTCCCAGTGACCTGTCATGGTATCTTTACCGAGTGAAACTTCCTCAAGTTTTGTCACATAACCTGTTGGATTTTCCTCAGCAGGGACTGTTTTCAAAGCTTGTGGACGAGGGATATTCCCCAGACCAATTTTTGCCATGTTAGGCACATCTAGCCCCACTGTTTTGGAAATATGCCCCAGCGTATCAGACGCGCCATCTGGCACACCGGCATTGACAAAGTTATTGGCATCGGGTTGCGCCCCAATCCCTACTGAATCTAGCACCACTAGATGAATCCGATCAAATGTTGGCATAACACCCTCCTTATTTTTCTAAAATCCTAATACCGTCCTTGCCCGCTGCAATCACGGTATCGACCATGCCATTAAAGAGCCCGTGCTCCACGACACCGACCGTTGTATCCAGCTCCAGCGCCAAAGCCACAGGATCGGCAATCACTTTGAGGTCTAGGTCAATGATGAAATGTCCCATGTCCGTGACATAGCGCTCACCATCTGCCTCACGAAAACCTGGCGAGTAACCTTTTTGGGCAAAATGACACAGCAGTCGCTCAGCACCGTAGGGAACCACCTCGACAGGGAGCTTGAAAGCTCCTAGCTGGCTGACGAGCTTGGTCTCATCGACCACCCAGATATAGTGCTGGGTCGGAACAGCGACAACCTTTTCCATGAGGAGGGCACCGCCCCCACCCTTGATGCCATTAAAGTCTGGATCAACCTCATCCGCCCCATCGACCGTCACATCAATACGGTCAATCTCATCTATCGAGGTCAGCGGAATCCCAAGGCTTTCTGCCTGAGCCGTCGTGCGACTGGAGGTCGTCACCCCCACAATCTGCAAGCCCTCTTCCTTGACCCTACGCCCCAGCTCCTCGACAAAATAGTAGGCAGTCGAGCCTGTCCCGAGACCTACCGTCATGCCATCTGTGACATATTGGGCAGCCCTGACGCCAGCCTGTTTTTTCAGTTCTTCCATACTTGCCTCCATTCACTCATTTGTTATTTCCAGTATATCATATTTTCAAGAAATTTGAAAGCGGTCTTAAATCTAGCAACAAAACCATTCGCCCGAAATTGATAAAACTATGCTATAATATTAGAGTTATAAAATACAGAATGGAGTATCTATGATTTCTTGGATTAGTCGCCTAATTAAAGGCATCATCATCGCACTAGGCTTTATTCTGCCAGGGGTTTCTGGTGGCGTTTTGGCTTCCATCTTGGGACTCTATGAGCGTCTAATTGGCTTTTTGGCCAATATCCGAAAGGATTTTGTTCCAAATGTCCTCTTTTTCCTACCTGTTGGTATCGGTGGGATTTTGGGGATTGCCCTCTTCTCAGCCCCTTTAGAATACCTGCTTGAACACTACCAAGTCCCCGTTCTTTGGACGTTTACAGGAACCATCGTCGGAACATTTCCAACTCTCTGGGCAGAAAGCACACAAAACAGGCAACGTGATTTGGCCGACTGGCTTTGGCTTGTAGTGACTTTTGTCGTTTCAGGACTCTTGCTCTTTTTCCTCAGCGACTTGGTCGGTACTATTCCTGCTAATTTCCTAGGCTTCGTGCTGGCAGGTAGCCTGATTGCCTTGGGTATTCTCGTCCCTGGTCTCAGTCCGTCCAACCTCCTGCTCATCATGGGGCTCTACACACCTATGCTGACAGGCTTCAAAAAACTGGATCTACTGGGTGTCTTCCTGCCTATCGCTATCGGTGGGGCACTTGCTATGGTGCTCTTTTCAAAAGCCATGGACTACGCCCTCAAAACCTATCACTCTCGCGTCTGCCACTTTATCATGGGGTTGGTTTTAGCTAGCACACTGCTCATTGTACTGCCTAACCCACGCAGCGCTGAGTCCATCAGCTATGCCGGTTTAGGCTTTGGGACAATAGCTAGCTCAGCTCTGCTATTTCTGGCAGGTATCGCCCTAGGAGCATGGATGACCAAGCTGGAGGAAACCTACAAATGAGCCGAGCTAAAAAGTTGAAAAAGACTCTAGTAGAGCAGATATTGGATAAGGCTGGTATTGCTCACGAGGGACTTACGCTCAATGCTCTTGAAGGAAAGCTAGATGACCTTCCTAGAGAGCACATCTTTAAAACTCTTGCCCTCAAGGGTGATAAGACTGGACCACTGATTGGTATCGTCCCTATCACCAGCCACCTGTCTGAGAAAAAACTGGCTCAGGTCTCTGGCAATAAAAAAGTGACCATGATTCCCCAGAAAGACCTTCAACAAACGACAGGCTACGTCCATGGCGCTAACAATCCCGTCGGCATCCGCCAAAAGCACCGTTACCCTATCTACATTGATCAAGTGGCATTCGAGATGGGGGAAATGATTGTGTCAGCAGGCGAGATTGAGCGTTCTGTCAAACTCAACAGCCAACAACTAGCTAGCTTTGTCGGTGCTGATTTTGCTGATTTGATGGAGTAACTCGTGATGATTTAAGGACTAGATGACTAACCACAGACTTCTTAGCAGTGGTTGGTCTTATAAAAACTCTTCTTACCTGGTGTACTGACCCCCAAAAGTTGAACAAGAAATATTATTGAAAGGATTTAATTCTGTATTGCACAGGACTAAGTCCTTTTAATTTTGTTTTGATTCGTTTGAATCGGTTACACTAAACTAGACAGAATTTATAAAGTGTTCTACACTAA
>NZ_JBGTZB010000040.1:0-15482 GCF_041807825.1 Streptococcus sp. E24BD
TGTAACAGACTTAACTTATGTCCGTGTTGGCAAGCGATGGGCTTATGTTTGCTTGATGATTGACCTCTTCAACCGTGAAATCATTGGTCTGTCAGTCGGTTGGCAGAAGACTGCAGAGTTGGTTAGACAAGCTATCCAAAGCATTCCTTACGCCCTGACCAAGGTCAACCTCTTCCACTCGGATCGGGGCAAGGAGTTCGATAATCAGTTGATTGATGAGATGCTTGAAACCTTTGGCATTACCCGTTCCCTCAGTCAAGCGGGCTGTCCCTCTGATAATGCCGTCGCTGAGAGCACCTACCGCTCTTTCAAACTGGAGTTTATCGACTAGGAGACCTTCCAGTCACTAGAAGAACTAACCCTTAAAACCAAGGACTATGTCCACTGGTGGAACCATCATCGCATTCACGGTAGTCTCGATTACCAAACACCTATGGTTAAGCGAGTTATCGCTTAACAAAAACACTTTATAAAAATTGTACAGAAAAGGGGTGCCTTTTCAAATGAACCCGTTGTTTTGGCCTGTTTCACTAAGTGTTTCCTTGAAATTATGAGGTGATTATGATAAAATAAACTGATTGTATACTCGAAAGGAATCGACATGGCAAATATCGTACGTAAGCTCGTTGAAAATGAAAAAGGCGAGTTGAGAAAACTAGAAAAACTAGCAAAAAAAGTTGAAGCCTATGCTGATGAGATGGGGGCTTTGACAGACGAAGAATTACAGGCAAAAACGATTGAATTTAAGCAGCGTTATCAGGCGGGAGAGACACTAGATCAGCTTCTGCCAGAAGCGTTTGCGGTGGTGCGTGAGGGGGCTAGACGTGTTCTTGGTCTTTACCCTTATCGTGTGCAAATCATGGGTGGGATTGTCCTACACCATGGGGATGTGCCTGAGATGAGAACGGGTGAGGGGAAAACCTTGACGGCTACCATGCCTGTATACCTCAATGCCCTAGCTGGCGAAGGGGTACACGTGGTCACTGTCAATGAGTACTTGTCAGAGCGCGATGCGACTGAGATGGGGCAATTGTACAGTTTCCTAGGCTTGTCTGTGGGGATTAACCTTGCTGCGAAGTCTCCAGCCGAGAAACGCGAAGCTTACCTTTGTGACATTACCTATACCACTAACTCTGAGGTTGGTTTCGACTACCTCAGAGACAACATGGTTGTCCGCCAAGAAGCCATGGTCCAGCGCCCGCTTAACTATGCCTTGGTCGATGAGGTGGACTCTATCCTGATTGACGAAGCTAGAACGCCGCTTATTATTTCTGGTGCGCAAGCCTCAGACGTCAGCAAGCTATACTTGTTGGCAGACCATTTTGTCAAGACCTTGACACCAGACGACTACATCATTGATGTGTCAACTAAGACCATCGGGATGTCAGATTCTGGGATTGATAAGGCAGAAACCTACTTCAAACTTGACAATCTCTATAACGTTGAAAATGTCACCTTGACACACTTTATCGATAATGCGCTTCGTGCTAACTACATCATGACCTTGGATATTGATTACGTTGTGAGCGACAAGGAAGAAATCCTCATCGTTGACCAATTTACTGGTCGGACCATGGAAGGTCGCCGGTTCTCTGATGGTCTTCACCAAGCCATCGAAGCCAAGGAACATGTTCCAATTCAGGATGAGACTAAGACCTCTGCCTCAATTACCTATCAGAACTTCTTCCGGATGTACAAGAAACTGGCAGGGATGACCGGTACGGGTAAAACAGAGGAAGAAGAGTTCCGTGAGATTTACAACATGCGGATTGTGTCCATTCCGACCAACCGTCCAATTGCTCGGATTGACCATGCAGACCTGTTGTACCCGAGCATGGTGGCTAAGTTCAAAGCCGTTGTCGCAGATGTCAAAGAGCGCTATGAAAAGGGGCAACCTGTCCTTCTTGGGACGGTAGCGGTTGAAACCTCAGAGCTCATCTCTCGTCTCTTGGTGCAGGCTGGTGTGCCACACGAGGTGCTCAATGCTAAAAACCATGCCAAAGAAGCTCAAATCATCATGAACGCAGGTCAACGCCATGCCGTTACCATTGCGACCAACATGGCTGGACGCGGGACAGACATTAAACTGGGAGAAGGTGTCCGTGAGCTGGGCGGTCTCTGTGTTATCGGAACAGAGCGCCACGAGAGCCGTCGGATTGACAACCAGCTCCGCGGACGGTCTGGTCGTCAAGGTGACCCAGGTGAGTCCCAATTTTACCTTTCTCTCGAAGATGACCTCATGCGTCGTTTCGGTTCTGACCGTATCAAGGCAGTCTTTGAGCGCATGAATTTGACTGAAGATGAAGCAGTTATTAAGTCTAAACTCTTGACCAGTCAGGTTGAGGCTGCGCAAAAACGTGTTGAGGGTAACAACTACGATACCCGTAAGCAAGTTCTTCAGTACGATGATGTCATGCGTGAGCAACGCGAAATCATCTACGCCCAACGTTATGATGTTATCACAGCTAATCGTGACCTTGGACCTGAAATTAAGGGTATGATTAAGCGAACCATTGCGCGTAATGTTGATGCCCATAGTCGCCTCGGACGCGAGGAAGCACTAGAGTCAATCATCAACTTTGCTCACACTGTACTTCTGCCAGAAGATGCGATTAGCATTCAGGACATTGATGGCTTGAAATTCCCAGAGATAAAAACCTATCTTTACGACCGAGCGATTGAGGTTTATAATTCACAAATCGCTAAACTGCGCGATGAAGCTGCAGTTATCGAGTTCCAAAAGGTCTTGATTTTGATGGTTGTGGACAACAAATGGACAGACCATATCGACGGCTTAGACCAGTTGCGCAATGCGGTTGGTCTGCGTGGTTACGCTCAAAATAACCCGATTGTTGAGTATCAGTCAGAAGGTTTCCAAATGTTCCAAGACATGATTGGTGGCATTGAGTTTGAAGTGACCAGAACCATGATGAAGGCTCAAATTCATGAGCAAGAGCGCGAGCGTGCACCTCAAGAAGCTCGGACAACTGCAACTAAAAACATTGCGGCTCAACCGATTGGTGCAGTGGGGCAAGCGTCTGAAAACCTGGACTTGTCAGGGATTGAGCGTAACGCCAAATGCCCGTGCGGTTCTGGTAAACAATATAAAAACTGTCACGCTCGACATACGGACGTGGTCTAAATTGATACGATAGGGTGGCGAAAGCTGCTTTATCGTATTTTCGTCAGGAGGCAAGACATGATTGTTGGTCATGGCATCGATTTGCAGGATATGGGGGCAATCGCAGAGCTCATTGTTAAAAAGCCCGCCATCATTTCAAAAATTCTAAGACCAAAAGAGCTCACCGTTTTTGAGCATCTCCCAGAAGCACGGCGTTTAGAATACCTAGCTGGGCGCTGGTCAGCCAAAGAAGCCTTTGCCAAGGCTTACGGAACAGGGATTGTTAAAGGCTGTGGTTTTCAAGATTTGGAAATTCTAGCGGATGAGAGAGGTCGCCCCATTTTTACCAAGCACCCTTTTGAAGGGAAGGTTCATGTATCGATCAGTCATTCGGGCTCGTTTGCCCAAGCCAGTGTGATTTTAGAAGGAGGAGAGCATGGTCACTAGTCTGCATCGTCCAACGTGGGCGACCGTAAATCTTAACCATATCCGCAGTAACATTCAGCAAATCATCGCCCACCTGCCAAAACCTGTCAAAACGTTGGCAGTTGTTAAGGCAGACGCCTATGGTCATGGTGCTGTTGCCGTCGCTCAATCCATTCGCGACTTGGTTTCTGGTTTTTGTGTCTCTAATCTTGACGAAGCGATTGAGTTGAGGCAAGCTGGCTTGCAGGAGATGATTTTGGTATTGGGAGTTGTGTTGCCTCAGCACGTGCCGTTGGCTATTGCTAACGACATCACCCTCACGGTGGCAAGCCTTGATTGGGTAATGGCAGCGCAGGAAGAGGGCGTTGATCTGTCGCAACTGACGGTACATTTGAAAATCGACAGCGGCATGGGGCGTCTGGGGTTCCGACAAGCGGCAGAGACCAAACAGGCGATGGCATGTTTATCAGTCGCTGGAGTGGCTATCTCTGGTATTTTCACGCATTTTGCGACAGCAGATGAAGCAGATGATCGCTACCTTAGGACACAATTATCAGGATTTAAGGAGCATTTGAAACAGTTAGACTGGGTGCCAGAGCTTGTTCATGCCAGCAACTCAGCGGCAGCGATTTGGCAGGAAGAGACAGTTTTTGATTCGGTTCGTCTGGGGGTCTCAATCTACGGGCTAAATCCGAGCGGAACTGCCCTGCCCTTGCCTTACTCTCTCAAGCCTGCTCTTGGGTTAAGTTCTCGATTGGTACAGGTCAAACGTGTTGATAAATGCTCAGCTATTGGCTACGGGGCAACCTATCACAGTGCTGGTGAAGAGGTGATTGGCACAGTCCCTATCGGTTATGCAGATGGTTATATCCGAGATTTGGCGGGCTTTCATGTACTGGTTGATGGGCAGGAGTGTCCAATCGTTGGGCGGGTGTCGATGGATCAGCTGACTGTTCGGTTGCCCAAGGCTTATCCTCTGGGGACTGAGGTGGTTCTGCTGGGAACTAGCGGTGAGCGAGAGATCACCCTCACTGAGGCCGCAGCCCACTGTCAGACCATTAACTACGAACTGGCCTGCCTGATTAGTGACCGTGTTCCGAGGGTCTATGACTAGCCTCAGACTAAAACTGGTAAGCTGTTTTGTCTAATCGTATGGGACTTCAAGGAGAAATCAATGAAACTAATCGTCATCGGTTGCCCAGGTGCGGGAAAGTCCACCTTGGCTAGAACACTCAGTAACGAGCTAGGGTTACCTCTCTTGCATTTGGATAGGATTTGGCATGCGACAGATTATTCGCCCCAGGCTCGGCAGGCTTTTAGTCAGCAGGTCGAGACATTTATGGCTGAGCATGAGGCTTGGATAATCGATGGTAATTATGCCAACCGCCTACCTCAGCGCCTCCGTCATGCCGACACGGTTCTCTGGCTGGCCTATCCTCGCAGGCTCTGTCTTTACCGTGTGCTGGTGCGGACGTTTAAAACAGTCTTGTTCGGGGCGAAGCGCCCCGACATGGCAGAGCAGTTCAGGGATCGATTGGATAAAGAGTACTTGGCATTTTTACAGTTTGTTTGGCAGTTCTCGAAAACCACTTATCCAAAATTGGAACAAGCCCTGGATGATTTTTCAGGTCAAGTTTATCGTTGCCGTAATAGCAAGCAAACGCATCAGGTTGTTCAGCTCATAAAGCAGCCGCCTGCCTGACTGGCTCCGATCTATCAGAAAGGAAATTCATGATTATTCGCCCTTACGTTGCCTCTGATGAGAAAGGCTGGGTTTATACCAAATCCCTCAGCTATCTCTTTTCCTCTTTTTTTGACGATCGTGAACCAACTAAGCCTGATCGTGACCAAGATGTTTTTGAAGATAGAATCGAGTTGGTGGCAGAAGAAGAGGGGCAGATTGTTGGTTTGTTAGACATTGATATCTACAATCCAGACTATAGCCGTAAATACCTCTATGCTCCTGCGGATAAGGTGGCGTATTTTACCAATCTAGCTGTTCATCCTGATTATCAGGGGCGAGGCATTGCCCAGGCCCTGTATCAGGAGGCTTATGCCCAACTCTTGGAAAAAGGGGTGGAAAAATTGGCTATCTTTACCCGTGAGGGTGATGCAGCCAATCACCTCTACCAAAAATGGGGCGGGCAGCTTGTCTGTCAAGATTGGTTGGTAGTCGGTGTTCCAAAAGACCTTCCCCAACCGAGCTTTGCGATTGACTTAAGGGCTCAGCAAATCCGTCTGACAGGTCAAGATGGTCAACCTCAGCCTTATTATCTCCGTGAGGGGATTTATATCGTGACAAAAGAGACAGATTTAGCCCATTTTACGATTGACACGATGTATAAGGAATACACGTATGTGATTGAGTTGCCTAAAAGGGCTAATCATCACGAAAGGAAAGGTTGATACAGATGTCACGGTTACGTCAACGAGAAGAGTTAAAGCAGCTCGAAAGCCTTCATGCTCGTTTGGTCGGAAAGATTTCGGGGCTGGAAGTTCAACAGAATGAAACAAAAAAAGAATTATCAACCCTTAAGCAAGAACTAAATAGTGTCAATCAAAAGATTCGTGCCTTGAAACATCAGTCAGAGTTGATCATGTCTGAGCATGCCATATTACGCTATGTGGAACGGGTTTTAAAGATTGATTTGGATAGCTTGGTTACTTCCATTGTGGAAGACAGTGATTTGCTTCGCCAGATTGAGACGCTAGGCAATGGAACTTATCCGATGAAGAATGGCGACTACAAGGTTGTTGTGAAGAACAACGTGATTATCACAGTTGTTGGAAAAGATAGCTAATGGCATGGCAGCTACAGAAAGGAAAAGAGATGACACCTATCACCGAACGCATTGCTGAGATGGAACAGCACTTGAATCAACAGCTGATCTGGTTGCAGGACATTGAGCCCTTAGTGGCAAACGGCTTTGAACAACTGACAGGAGCAGAGGCGCTTTTTAGCTATTATGGCAGCCAGCAGTGGAAAGAACACCTAGCCTTAGATGAGGCAGGAAAGTTACCATCTGACCTCAAACGAGGGGTGCTGTCAGAAGACGGCATCTACAATGCTCTGCTTGATTACAAAGAATTGGCAGAAGATCTTATCGCACTCGGTCAGCAAATGCAAGAGGTACTAGCCAAAACAGCTGACAAGAAGTAAAACTGCTTAGTAGCGGTGATCGAAGAACAGTAGAAGGAGACCGCTAATTGTCGGATAAACCTAAAGCAGTCTACCCGCTGCTTTCCTTTTTTCAGTACCTCTTTGCAATCGGGGTGTTGGTGGTGCATAGCGGTAGTCTCTTTGAGCAACCTCTTTACCATTTTATAGCTAAAAGCATCTTTGCCCGTCAAGCTGTTCCTTTCTTTCTTATCAGCTCGGCTTATTTTTTAAGGAAAAAAGCCATAAATTCGCCTCGAGCAGAAACGGTCTATTACCGAAAGCTTCTCAAAGCCTATGTGATTTGGAGTATGGTTTATCTGCCTTACGCTTTCTTTTATTTTCAGCAACTTGGCTTACCTATTTACCTTTTGCCTATCGGGCTCTTGGTCGGCTTACTTTATGTGGGGGTATGCTACCAGCTGTGGTACATTCCGGCTCTCTTGCAGGGCTTGTTTTTGGTCAAAGCAGGGCGGCGCTATTTGCCAGGTTGGTTGCTGTTTAGTCTCATCTTATTGCTTTACTTATTTGGGAGCATCGAGACTTATACAGGATACTTAGAGGGGACGGTCTTTGAGACCATTTATCGATCTTACGCCCAAGTTTTCCTTACCAGCAGAAATGGACTCTTCTTTGCGCCACTGTTTCTCTACCTTGGGCAAGTTCTAGCGGATAAGGAAGACCACCCTATCTTTGCAGGAAATCGTGGTTGGAAAGTCCTTATTAGTTTGGTGCTTTTTTTAGCCGAGGCCAGTCTGATTTTTACTCGTCAAGGACTAGATAAAAATTTCTTTCTGACTCTCCCCATCTTTAGCCTCAGTCTGTTTAATTGGTGTCTGCATTACCCGACCGCAGTGCCATGGTCAGGTCGCTCATTGAAAGACCTGAGTATGATTATTTACTTTGTTCATCCAATCTTCATCGAGCTAAGCCTATTTGCCTTCAGGCAATATGAGTTAAGCAGTTGGAAGCAAGGGCGTCTAGCTTTTACTAGTGCCCTCATCGGTAGTCATATCATAGCTCTGCTATTTCTCAAATTAAAAAGAACGAAAAAGAACATCTAAACACAAAAAGTTGTTCTTTATTTTTTGTTTTTTATAAAAAGCCTTGACAAACCATTCTGAAAGCGTTACAATAAAAAGGTGGTTATAACAAGTTGGGAGGAAATGTAATGCTTGAAACAACAGGTGACAAGCCTCTCTATCTTCAGCTAGTTGACGAACTGGAAACCACGATTCGAGAACAGATGTCTGTCAATGACAAATTACAGTCCGAGAGGGAGCTGACAGAGCAGTATGGCGTGAGCCGAATCACGGTTCGTCTGGCTTTGCAGGAGCTTGAGAGTAGAGGTCTTGTTTATAAGCAACAGGGAAAAGGAACGTTTGTTTCAGAGATTAGTAGCTCGGTGGTGGATTTATCAGCTGCCTATAGCTTTACTGAGCAGATGAAAAAGATGGGTAAGATGCCATCGACGACGATTATTTCCTTTAGCCAGAATCTAGCGCCGAGAGCACTGAGTGAGCAGATGGGACTAGGAGAGGGAGAGGAGGTCTACATTTTGGAGCGGCTCAGGCTAGCCGACCAAGTGCCGATGATGCTTGAAGTCTCTTATATACCAGTAGCTTATTTTCCTGAGCTCAGTCAGGAACTGCTAGAGACAAAGCCCCTTTACGACGTCTTTGCTGAACATTACAAGCAACCGATACGTTTAGCAGAAGAAGAGTTTTTTGCTAGTTTGGCTCTGGATTATGATGCCAAGTGGTTGGCTATTCCAGAAAACAGTCCTGTTTTGCAGTTGCAACGGAAATCGTACAATGCCAAAAACAAGCTCATCGAGTATACTGTTAGCGTCGCCAGGGCAGACCAGTTCCGCTACAAGATAACCCATCGTCAACAGAAAAAACCATTTTTTGGTCTTAATTTTAATAAAAAGAAATAGGAGGAACTTAGATGTTTGAACTATCTAAAGACAAGCTAGAAGCTCTGGGAGCCGAAATCACGACGCGTGAAATTCGCCAGCAACCAGAACTCTGGCAAGAAGCGCTTGAGCTGTATACCGCAGCCCAAGAGAAAATCACCGCTTTCCTAGACAAGGTGCGTGAAACCAGTCCAAACAAGCGTGTCAAAGTAATTTTCACAGGTGCTGGAACGTCTCAGTATGTTGGGGATACGATTCTCCCTTATCTGAAGGCCAACGGTGACCGTAGCCGTTACATCTTTGAAAGTGTCGGCACAACAGACTTGGTCTCTGTCCCTTTCCACCACCTTTTTGCTGACGAAACTCTGCTTGTGGTGTCCTTTGCTCGTTCAGGGAATAGCCCTGAGAGTGTGGCAGCTGTTGAATTGGCTAACCAAATCGTGCCAAATGCTTTCCACTTGACCATCACCTGTGCGCCTGAAGGACAGCTGGCTAAGCGTGCTGAGGGAGATGAGCACAACTGCTTACTTCTCATGCCAAGTCGCTCAAACGATGCTGGTTTTGCTATGACAGGTAGTTTTACCTGCATGCTCCTATCAGCACTTTTAGTCTTTGATGAGAGCAAAGATTTGGCAACTAAAACAGCTGTGGTCAAAGAGATTGCCCGTATGGCTGACGATATTGCTAGCCGTGAAGAAGATATCAAAGCGATTGTCGACTTGGACATTGAGCGGATTGTTTACCTGGGGTCAGGGCCGTTGGCTGGTCTGACACGCGAAGCCCAGCTCAAAGTGCTTGAGCTGACAGCAGGAAAATTGTCAACCATGTTTGATTCGTCTATGGGATTCCGTCACGGACCAAAATCATTTGTCAATGAGAAAACATTGGTGGTTGATTTTGTCAACAACAATCCGTATACACGTGATTATGACCTTGACTTGTTAGAAGAGGTTTATGGTGATAAGATTGCTCTGAAGACCCTAGCTGTTGCCCAACGAGGAGAGCGTAACTTTAGCGGTGACACCTTTGAGTTGATTTCTGATCAACTGATTGACGATGCTTATCTTGCATTACCAATGGTGTTTGTGGCTCAGATTATCTCACTCTTGTCATCTGTTAAGGTGGACAATACACCAGATACACCATCAGCAACTGGTACAGTTAACCGTGTCGTAAAAGGTGTTATCATTCACGATTACAACTAAAAAAGCGGGGCTTCCCGCCCCGCTATGTTTGTTAATGTTTGTTTGCTGAAATCTCAAATTTGTAGAATTTCCAGTGTTTGTGACTTTCGATGTATTCCAAGACTTCCTGACTGTCTTGACGTTTGGTTGTCCGAATCTGCAGAACAGTCGGTTCACCAGTTTC
This sequence comes from Streptococcus sp. E24BD, assembly GCF_041807825.1. Classification (NCBI taxonomy): domain Bacteria; kingdom Bacillati; phylum Bacillota; class Bacilli; order Lactobacillales; family Streptococcaceae; genus Streptococcus; species Streptococcus sp. E24BD. The sequence goes on from NZ_JBGTZB010000040.1 coordinate 9,991, forward strand.
AAGTGCTAAAGCTTTAGTAATTTTCTCAGGTCTTGAGAGACAAATCTCATTAGTTTCAATGAATGGTTCCTCTGACAAATGCAAGTCAAAGTCTAGTTTGAAGCGTTGGTAGATAGACACATAGTGGCTTTTTTTGGCATCAGGTTTGGCGATGTATTGCTCAGGAATATAAGACTCTTGATACATATAAGGCTCTGTTTTAGCCTTTCTGACACGAACAATCTTATAGTAAGATTTGGTCTTAGGAAGATTCAGTTTCTCTAAAATTTCAGGATCATTTCCTTTAGTCATTGACAAAACAGTAACGTTATCGTCAGCGATTGGGAAAAGTTCAATGTCTGAAAATGCTACAGCCTTACCTTTGCGGGAGCGTGAGACGAAGGTGCCTTTACCCTGATGACGCACGAGATAGCCGTCTTTAACCAAGTCGTTCAAGGCACGGATAACAGTGATAGAACTCACGTCGTAGATTTTGATTAGCTCAGCTTCGGTGTAAAAACGGTCGCCATTCTCAAATTTTCCAGATGTGATTTGTTTCTTTAAATCATTTTTGATGAGTTGATATTTAGGAAGTCTCATAAAAATACTCTCTTTCTACATATTAATGATGGTAAAAATTACTTCACAACAACATTATACTAAATAAACTAAAAAAAGACTAAAAAAAAGGCTAAAAACTTTTAAAAAAAAATAAAAAAAAGTTTTCAAAAACACTTGTCATAACCAGTTAGACGTGATATAATATTAGCATAGAAAAAGAAAGGGGTTTCAAATATGAGGTTCACTATCTCAGATGACTTCTATTTGAACGACCAGCCCTTCAAAATATTGTCTGGGGCGATTCACTACTTTAGGGTTCATCCAGATGATTGGTATCATTCTCTTTATAACCTCAAGGCTTTAGGCTTCAACACTGTTGAGACTTATGTTCCTTGGAACATGCATGAACCATCAAAAGGCCGGTTTACCTCAGAAGGTATCTTGGATGTCGAACGGTTCTTGGATATAGCAGCAGAGCTTGGACTCTATGCCATTGTCCGCCCGTCTCCCTTCATCTGTGCGGAGTGGGAATTTGGTGGGTTACCAGCTTGGCTATTAGAGGAGGATGTTAGGGTTCGGTCACGAGATGAGAAGTTTCTCAAACTCGTTGACGACTACTATGCTTGGCTTTTGCCAAAGTTAGCCAAACGTCAACTCGATCAAGGTGGGAACATTCTAATGTTTCAAATCGAAAACGAGTACGGTTCTTATGGTGAGGACAAGGTTTATCTTCGTGAGATGAAACAGCTCATGACAAAACATGGCATAACAGCTCCGCTATTTACATCAGATGGTAACTGGCGAGCAACCTTGCGAGCTGGGAGCTTAATCGAAGATGACGTGCTAGTTACCGCTAACTTCGGCTCAAGGGCACGTGAACGCTTCAAAGACGTTCAGGATTTCTTCGATGAACATGGTAAGAAATGGCCACTGGTGTGCATGGAATTCTGGGACGGTTGGTTCAACCGCTGGGGCGAAGAAGTGATTCGGCGCGATCCAGAGGAACTGGCTGACAGTGTGATGGAAGCCTTAGAGCTTGGCAGTGTCAACCTCTACATGTTCCACGGTGGGACAAACTTTGGTTTCATGAATGGTTGCTCAGCCAGAGGTCAAAAAGATTTGCCACAGGTAACGTCTTATGACTACGACGCGATTCTTGATGAGGCGGGCAATCCAACGCGTAAGTTCTACGAACTGCAAAAACGGTTGAAAGCCACTTATCCGAGTCTCACGTTTGCAGAACCTTTGGTGAAAACAGCTAAAGTTCATCCGAGTGCCAGTTTGGTTCATAAAGCGAGTCTCTTCTCCATTTTGGAACAATTACCGAGTGTTCAGAGCTTTTATCCGAAAAACATGGAAGCTCTGGGGCAAAATGTCGGTTATATTCTTTATGAGACGAGCATTGAGCGTGACAAGTTAGAGGATGAACGTTTCCGTGTCATCGATGCCAGAGATCGCATCCAAGTTTATGCTAATAACCAGCATGTGACCACCCAATATCAAGATGAGATTGGTGAGGATATTCCCCTACCACAGGAGAAATCTGAGAACAACATCAAAATTCTGGTGGAAAACATGGGTCGGGTTAACTACGGTCATAAGCTAACAGCGCCAACTCAGCGCAAAGGAATCGGTCGTGGGGCGATGGTGGATCTCCACTACATCGGCAACTGGACGCAGTACCCGTTGTCACTAGACAACGTTGACCAACTGGATTTGACAGGGTCTTGGTTGGAGGGATTGCCTAGCTTCTACCACTATCAGGTAGAGTTAGATGATCTAGCCGATACTTACCTTGATATGACAGGTTTTGGTAAAGGTGTTGTCTTCATCAACAATGTTAACATCGGTCGTTTCTGGGAAAAAGGACCAGTATACTCTCTCTATCTACCTAAGGGATACTTAAAACAAGGACGCAATGACATCGTTGTCTTTGAGACCGAAGGCCGTTATCGAGAGCATATGACCTTCTCAGATAGACCAATAATAAAAAATTTATAGAAAAGCGAGGAACATGTTTCTATGGCAATCATCGGAACACGTATCGACGGCCGTCTCATCCACGGTCAAGTAGCTAATTTGTGGACAGCTAAGTTGCAAGCTAGCCGTATCATGGTTATCGACGACGAAGTGGCACAAAATGACATCGAGAAGCAAGGCTTGAAATTGGCTTGCCCTCCAGGTGTTAAACTGTCTATCCTGCCAGTAGCTAAAGCAGCTGAAAACATTCTGGCTGGTAAGTATGACTCACAACGTCTTTTCATCGTTGCACGCCGCCCAGACCGTTTCTTGAAACTGGTTGAGCATGGAGTGACCATCCCAGAACTCAACGTTGGTAATATGTCACAGAGCCCTGAAACAAGAGCTGTAACACGTACCATTAACGTTGTTGACAAAGACATTGCGGATTTTGATGCTCTCAACGCAAAAGGTGTTAAACTTATTGCTCAGATGGTACCAAACGATGCTGCTAAAGATTTCTTGCCATTGCTTGACAAGGTAAGATAAACTAAAATTGTTCAAAAAATATTAATAAATTTTTAGGAGGATGACATCATGATTCAATGGTGGCAAATACTTTTACTCACGTTGTACTCATTCTATCAAATCTGTGATGAGTTGACGATTGTTTCATCAGCTGGTTCACCAGTTTTCGCTGGTTTCGTATCAGGCTTGATTATGGGAGATGTTAAAACTGGTCTCTTTATTGGTGGTAGTCTCCAGCTCGTGGTACTCGGTGTTGGTACTTTCGGTGGTGCGTCTCGTATCGACGCAACATCTGGTGCGGTTTTGGCGACAGCTTTCTCTGTATCTCAAGGAATCAAACCTGAAATTGCGATTACGTCTATCGCGGTTCCAGTAGCGGCTCTCTTGGTTTACACTGATATTGCAGGTCGTTTCTCAACAACATTCTTTGCACACCGCATTGACGCTGCGATTGAGCGCTTTGACTACAAAGGTATTGAGTTGAACTACCTCCTCGGTGCTCTTCCATGGGGTCTCTCACGTGCCCTTCCTGTTCTCCTTGCTCTTGCACTTGGTGGTGACTTTGTAAAAGCTTTAGTAGATGGTATTGACCAGTACAAGTGGATTGCAAACGGTTTGGTTCTTGCAGGTCGTATGCTTCCTGGTCTTGGTTTCGCTATCTTGCTCCACTACTTGCCAGTTAAACGTAACTTGCACTACTTAGCAGCAGGTTTTGGTTTGACAGCTATGCTGACTGTTCTCTACGGTAACATCTCTACTTTGGGTGGTGCTGTATCTAGCTTGGTTGGTGTTGCTAACGAAGGTCTTGCAGCAGATGCTGCTATTGCTTTCACTAACAACTTCAAAGGCTTGTCAATGATTGGTATTTCTATCATTGGTATTCTCTTGGCTGTGCTTCACTACCAAAACGCTCGTCGTACAGTGGTGGCTGCACCAGTATCTAACGTAGAAAGCGGGGAAATCGAAGATGACGAATTCTAATTACAAACTTACAAAAGAGGATTTTAATCAAATCAACAAACGTAGCTTGTTTACTTTCCAATTAGGTTGGAACTACGAGCGTATGCAGTCTTCAAGTTACCTCTACATGATTTTGCCACAGTTGCGCAAAATGTACGGAGACGGTACACCTGAACTCAAAGAAATGATGAAATTGCACATGCAATTCTTCAATACATCTAACTTCTTCCACACCATCATCACTGGTTTCGACCTTGCCTTGGAAGAAAAAGAAGGTATCGCTTCTAAAGATGCGGTTAACGGTATCAAGACTGGTTTGATGGGACCATTTGCTCCTCTTGGAGATACCATCTTTGGTTCCTTGGTACCAGCTATCATGGGTACGATTGCTGCGACAATGGCGGTTGAATCTGGTAGCCCAATCGGTATCTTCCTCTGGGTAGCTGTAGCTATGGCGATTAACGTCTTCCGTTGGAAACAGTTGGAGTTTGCCTATAAAGAAGGTGTTAAACTCATCACCACTATGCGCGATACTCTTACTGCTATCGTTGATGCCGCTTCTGTTCTCGGTGTCTTCATGATGGGTGCTTTGGTTGCAACCGTGATCAACTTTGAAGTATCATGGGCTCCAACGATCGGTGAGAAAGTGATTGACCTTCAAGACATCTTGAACTCAATCTTCCCACGTTTGGTACCAGCTATCTTCACAGGATTCATCTTCTGGCTCTTGGGCCGTCGTGGCATGAACTCAACTAGGGCTATCTTGATTATCATCCTATTGGCACTTGGTTTGTCTGCTCTTGGTCACTTCGCATTTGGTATGGCATAATGGGAAAACATTTAGTATTAGTTAGCCATGGTCGTTTCTGTGAAGAATTGAAAAAATCTACAGAAATGATTATGGGTCCTCAAGAAAATATCCATACAGTCGCTCTTCTTCCAGAAGAAGGTCCAGAAGATTTTCGTGCTAAGTTTGATGAGACCATTGCAGGTTTAGAAAATGTGGTTGTGTTCGCTGATTTACTCGGTGGTACACCAGCAAACGTTGTGTCAAGAGCCCTGTTAGAAGGTGCTGATTTAGACATCTATGTTGGCATGAACATGCCGATGGTTATCGGTTTCTTGAACGGTGTCCTTCTCGACCAAGATGTTGATCTGATTGAATTTGGAACAAGTAACATTCAACGTCTCAACGATCTCTTCAATAACGATGAAGACGAAGATGAATAACCTTTACTACTGGTTTTAAGTATCCCAGCCCTGCGATTTCGCAGGGCTGTTTTTTTGCGTCTATTGATAAGGCTAACGATAAAATCGTAATAGCACTCATGATGGACTAATATCGTCTGTTTAACTTGCCTCAGTTGAGACGAGTAAAAAAGGCTCTTTGTCAACTGTAGTGGGTTGACTCACTTAACACCGAGAGAGGACAGTTCTTGTCTTCTCTCGTTTTATGTTTATGGCAATGAAAATGCGAGTTTTGTCTTTTCAAAGTTTCTGAAACC
>NZ_JBGTZB010000041.1:0-14271 GCF_041807825.1 Streptococcus sp. E24BD
ATAATGCCGTCGCTGAGAGCACCTACCGCTCTTTCAAACTGGAGTTTATCAACCAGGAGACCTGCCAGTCACTAGAAGAACTAACCCTTAAAACCAAGGACTATGTCCACTGGTGGAACCATCATTGCATTCACGGTAGTCTCGATTACCAAACACCTATGGTTAAGCGAGTTATCGCTTAACAAAAACACTTTATAAAAATTGTACAGAAAAGGGGTGCCTTTTCAGTGGCCAGTTTACCTCCTAAATATCTTTGGTGTAGTATTGATAGGTCTTTCTTTCATGAAGAGGGGGCAGAGCTAGTGACACCAGTAAGACGCTTTGCATTGAGAATTTTAGGGATTCTTTTAATGGTATCTGGATGTGTCTTTGCTTTGTTTAATTTCTAAGAAGCTAATCAGGCAGCGACAGCTTCAAATGTTGTTGCTCAAGAACTAGAAAAAAAGAAAGCCAAAAACCATTCGGCTCAGAAAATGGGGAGATGCCGGTTGAAACGATTGACGGTGTTGATTTTATCGGTACACTCCATATCCCACGCTTAGGGATAACTCTCCCCATCGCATCAGATTACAATTATGACCAATTAGCCCAGACTCCGGTTCGCTACAATGGTTCTTACTACACGAATGATTTGGTTGTTTGTGCCCATAATTACGCTAGTCATTTTGAACCATTAAAAGACCTCGACATGGGTGAAGAGATTATTCTCAAATCTGTTACTGGTCGGATTTACCGCTACCGTGTGACCAATCGCCAAACGATTGAACCGACTGAGGTCGATCAGGTCTATAAAGACACCTCTAGTGACAAGGATTGGGATTTGAGCTTGTTTACCTGCACACCTTCCGGCTTAGCCCGTGTTTTGGTGCGTTGTAGTTTTGTTGGCAATAGCTGAGCGTTGTTCATAGGATACTGATGAGAGCCTACTTGGCTCTCTTTTTCGATGTTAGGGACAAACTTGATTTGACAACTTGTTTCTTCCAATTGTGGTATAATAAACTGAAAAGGAGAAGATATGTTGGCTAAACAAAAAGATCAGTTAATGCTAAGTGGCTCTTTGACAGCTTTGTTGCTGATTTGCTTCATGCAGCTAGGCAGGTATTTGCAACCAGATGCGGAGACTATTCAACCAAGCACACCAGAGCTAGAAACTCATACGGCGCGTGTTGTCGCAAATGGAGACCTGCTCTATCATGACAGGTTGTATACCAGTGCCTTGCACCAATATGGCAGTTATCAATTAGAACACCACTACGAGTATGTCAAGGAGTGGATTTCAGGTGCGGACTTGGCCATCGGTGATTTTGAAGGGACAATCAATCCTGAATTACCGCCAAATGGTTATCCTCTGTTTAATGCGCCCATAGAAGCTGCTCAGGCGATACAAAGTACTGGCTATGATGTTGTTGACCTCGCGCATAACCACATCTTAGATACAGGTTTATCAGGAGCCTTGAGCACCCATCGGATATTTTCAGATTTGGGGGTGACCCCTGTTGGACTTTACCCAAATGACCGTTCGACAGATGGTTTGGTGATTAAGGAGGTCAACGGCATTAAGATTGCTATTTTAGGTTATGCCTATGGATTTAATGGAATGGAAGGCAATCTGTCTGAAGAAGAGTATACTCGCCACCTATCTGACCTAGATGAAACCAACATGCAAGCTGAGATAGAGAGAGCGGAGCAAGAAGCAGATGTCACCATCATCATGCCACAGATGGGGGTCGAGGAGGCGCTTGAGCCTAGCGAAGAGCAAGTCGCCCTCTATCATAAGATGATTGACTGGGGGGGCTGATGTGGTCTTTGGCGGTCATCCGCATGTTCCGCAGCCTTCAGAAACACTTGAAAAAGACGGAGAGAAGAAGTTCATCATCTACTCTATGGGAAATTTTCTCTCTGACCAACGTCTGGAAACTCTTGGCAACATCTAGACAGAGCGTGGTGTCCTGATGGATGTCACTTTTGAGAAAACAGGTGAGCAGACACTTATTAAAACAGTCACAGCCCACCCAACCATGGTTTGGGCGACTGGTCTTGGTGCTTATGGCAGCGAGGGATATGAATATGTTGATTATCGTGTCATTGTCTTGCAGGATTTTATTGAGGGAGGGCGTTACCGTGTTCTGCTGGACGATGCGATGAAGGCGCGTGTAGACACAGCTTATCAAGAAATTAACGGTTTGGTGAATGTGACATGGTGACCTTAACTTCTTACCCGATTTATCCATTTTCTCCCTATTATCAAGCGGTAGAGACCCTCTATCATGCAGCTTTTCCGCCAGAAGAGCGCCCGCCTTATCTACTCGCTAGCTTGTTTGCTCTTCAGTCTCAAGTTGATTTCCTTGCCTATTACGACAAGAACATCTTTGCAGGATTTGCCTATACCGTGAGGACAACTCAAGGGATATTTGTTTTTCTGCTGGCAGTTAATGACGAGGTTCGCTCCAAAGGTTACGGCTCAGCTATGTTGCGAACAATAGCCGAGCAGGCAAAAGGACTACCCCTAGTCTTATGTATCGAGCCGATGGAGGAGACAGCGAGTAATTATGACCAACGTCTTAGACGTCTAGCTTTTTACGAGAAGAATGGCTTTCGCAGGCAATATCGCCAGTTCCATGAACTGAATGAAGTCTACGAAATTGTCGCTACGACAGATGGCATTGATTATCAGAAACTAGCAAAGGAGCTCAACCGCACTAGTCTGGGGCTTCTAAAGATAAGGATAACATGATGGCATAGGCAATGATTGCCGATCAGAGTAAATAGTTGAAAAAATAAAGTAAAATCCTTGAATAAATCGCTCGGCTATGGTAGAATCGTAATGTTGACTACATGCACGTCCTGTGCAACCGCACGACTAGCGTTTTAAGAGGTTTCGTACCCACGTTACAAGGCGAGTCTTCACAAGGGAATTTCCCTATCAATATCTTTATAGGAGGTGCATCATGAGCACATACGCAATCATCAAAACTGGTGGTAAACAAGTTAAGGTTGAAGTTGACCAAGTCATCTATGTTGAAAAACTTGATGTTGAAGCTGGTCAAGACGTTACTTTCGACGAGGTTGTTCTTGTTGGTGGTGAGAAAACAATTGTTGGTACACCACTTGTTTCAGGAGCGACTGTTGTTGGTACAGTTGAAAAACAAGGCAAACAAAAGAAAGTTGTTACTTTCAAATACAAGCCTAAAAAAGGTAGCCACCGTAAACAAGGTCACCGTCAACCGTACACTAAAGTTGTTATTAAAGCTATCAACGCTTAATCTGACAACCTAGAACATACAAAAGAAAGGACACTATTATGTTGAAAAATCTTGAAAACTTGTTCCTCATGGCGAGTAAAAAAGGTGGGGGTTCAACGTCAAACGGACGTGACTCACAAGCTAAGCGTCTTGGTGCTAAGGCAGCAGACGGTGAAACTGTAACTGGCGGCTCAATCCTTTACCGCCAACGCGGTACTCACATCCACCCAGGTCAAAACGTTGGTCGCGGTGGTGACGATACCCTTTACGCCAAAATCGAAGGCGTTGTACGTTTCGAGCGTAAAGGTCGCGATAAGAAACAGGTTTCTGTTTACCCAATCGCTAAATAATAGACTAATCCTACCCATTTTGGGTGGGGTTATCTTATAAAAGTAAAAGTGATGATATTAAAATAAGGAGAAAGACATGAAACGCCTCTTTTCCAACTGGGAACGCCTGCAACGTTTTTCCATTAGAAAGTTGTCTGTTGGTGTTGTTTCTGCCACTGTTGGAGCTGCTATACTCGGTTTTGCAATGGTTAGTCAACCTGCTCAAGCTCAGTCTCAGGAAGTCTCAGTTGGACAATCTATAACCATTGACTACCATTATGTCAATTATGAGGACTTAACGCCGCAGGAACAAGCGTTACTGAATCCTGATAAGAAACTGACAGACGAGATCGCCTCGGCTGATGCTCGCTATATTCTTGTTTATCGGCAACATCAGCCACTTAAAATGTTGCCTCACACGGCTGAAATGCCAAGTGAACTTCTTACTTTGCTTGGAGCAACAGGGGTTCTAGCAGCGCTGGTTTCTATGGTGCGTCGAGATAAAAAATCTCTTGTTAAGTTTGTCCTCATCACTAGCCTTGGCGCAGCCAGTATTAATGCCGAGACCATGTCAGCTCTTGATGTAGCTTTGAAGACATTTCTCACCACCAGCTATCAGGTTACTAAGGGGGATTTTTTGCCGAACCCTCGACACTTCAGTAATCGAACTCTTTACGCTTATCAGCGGCACGAGGGGGTTCCTGTTGAGGCTTCTTCGGTGCAGCCAATAGCAGAGCAGGAGTCAACAACAGCCCAAAATAAACCAACTGATGCTGAGAGGAGTAAAGAAGTTGTTGATCATCACAAACAACTTGCTGACCAAATCTCGCTACCTTCTCAAATCGCTCACTCTAATCAAACTACTCAAAAACCTTCCCAGCCTATTGAGACAAGCCGTACGGAAGTTATCCCTTACAAGACTGAAATTATCCCTGATGCTAGTTTACCGCTCGGAGAAGAAGTCATTGTTCAGACAGGGGTCACAGGAGTTTTAACGTATACTTATCTAAATGGTGAACTAGTTTCTAGTCAGGAAACGACCTCTCCAGTTCCAGAACGTATTCGTCGTGGAACGAAGCCAGACACTCCTGCTCAGCCAGTTGAGACAAGCCGTACGGAAGTTATCCCTTACAAGACTGAAATTATCCCTGATGCTAGTTTACCGCTCGGAGAAGAAGTCATTGTTCAGACAGGGGTCACAGGAGTTTTAACGTATACTTATCTAAATGGTGAACTAGTTTCTAGTCAGGAAACGACCTCTCCAGTTCCAGAACGTATTCGTCGTGGAACGAAGCCAGACACTCCTGCTCAGCCAGTTAAAGCACTAGAAACTGAACGACAAGAGGAAGTGATTCCGTATCAAACACATGCAGAAGAGGATAATCACTTATGGTTGGGAGAACATAACGTTCTTCAAAAAGGGCAAGTTGGTCGTAAAGAGGTGGTGACGCTTTATCAAACAATTGATGGTCATCGTCAACCGAATCCAGAAATCATTGAACGAATTTTAGAAGATCCAAAAGATGAGATTATACGAGTTGGAACCAAGTCAATCCATGCTAAGGAGGTTGAGCACCGTTCAGAACCAATTGATTTCACTATCGAACGGCAAGAGGACCCCGACCTTTGGTCAGGCGAGACGGTTCTAATTCGCCCAGGTCAACCTGGTCTTAAATCTATCGTGACAACCTACCAGACCGAGCGAGGACTGCGGACAGGAACGGTCTTGTCTGAGGTAGCTGAGGTTATCACCCAACCTGTGTCACAAGTAGAAAAGGTTGGGACCAAGCCAGAAGCGGGCCGGGTGACGGAAACCGAAGACCAACAGGTAGAGTTTCGGATCATTTATCAGGATAATCCGACTAAGCCTGTTGATTATGAAGAGACTCTACAAGCTGGGGTGGAAGGGCTCATTCGCTTAACCCATATCTACCAGACCTATCGTGGTCAGAAAATTGGGCAACCAGAAACCCATCAGGAAACGATTCGTCAGGTCCAAGATGCGATCATTGAACGTGGTAGTAAGGTTCTGACCCTAGCAGATCGCCAAGAACCACAACCTATCAGACAGATTGTTCGTCTTGGTGATTCTGTAGTAGCTGCGGCAAGCATTCAACACGTCAATCTAAATCATGTCGCCTCTATTGCTTGGAAGGAAGGTCATGAACCGAGAACGGATAAAGTCGGGGCTGCTCTAGTTGGGCGTGTCGTGGTGACTTATACAGACCATTCCCAAGATGAAGTAGCTGTTCTCGTTGATGTTTTACCAGCTTTACCAAGACCTGTGGTCACTTTTGATGCCATTGCTGGAGATAACGTGATCAATGCTCATGAAAGCCGCAGTCTTCTAACCATTACAGGTCAAGTCAGTGACCTGCAAGAGGGTGACCAGCTGATGATTCAGGTTGGCACGGTGGGTGTACTGGCGGACTTGACTGCCGATCGCTTTTCCGCTCAAATTGATGGGCAGGCTCTCGTTAGTCACCAAAGCCTATCAGCTCAAGTCTTGCGTGCCGGGGAAATGGTGGCTGGAGCGCAACAGCTTTATGCGGTAAAAACAGAGCTAGCTCAACCAAGCCTAACCATCAATCCGATTGCGACAGATGATGTGATTAACCTAGAAGAAAGTCGCAATAGCATCGTCATCAGCGGTCTTGTGACAGGAGCTAAGGATGGTGAGGAAGTTGACATTGCCTGTGGTTGTCCAATTTGCCAGGGCGTTCAATGGGTGACTGCCAAAGCCCGTATCGAAAACGGTCAGTTCCAAATTACCCTTTCAGGGAATCAGCTAACAGAAGGAACGGTGGTCAAAGCTCAGGTGACCACCAGTGATGCCTACGGCAACACGGCAACAGGAAGGAGCGAACGTGTTTATCGTGTTGATATGACCCCACCAGAGCCGAGCCTGACCTATAACCAATTGACAGCGGGCAATATTATCAATCTGGCGACCCCAGACACGGTCACCATCAGCGGCGAGATTATCAACTTAGCTGATGACGAGACAGCCATCCTAACTGCCAAACTGGGCGATACCACGCACCATGTCACCATTAGCGGTAGAAGTTACAGTCTGACCCTGCCAAAGACCGCCTTTGAGAGCGATGATCGCGTCCGTCTGACCTTGACAGCAACAGATCCAGCTGGCAACCGCACCACGGTTTCCAACCAGGAGCAGATTTATACCTACGATGTCACCCTGCCGACACCTGTTTTGACGCTAGACCGACCTACGGTGGTCAATAGCCGAGCAGAGACGCTGGTTTTGGCTGGTCAACTGACTCAGGATGAAGCGGTTAGGGCCCGCACCGTCAGTGTGAGCTTAGACGGTCAAACTCATCCAGCAGAGCTGGTTGGCAACCGATGGACAGTGACTTTGCCAGCAGGTCCTCTTAAACAAACTCAGGGCAATCATCTCTATACAGTTCAAGCCCAAGTCACGGATCTGGCAGGTAACACCGCTCAAACTAGTCAGACAGGCACTATCCTCGTGGATACGGTTGCACCAAGTCTCACTATTCAGCTTGAGCCGCTAGCGATTATTGATCCAACTTCCAGCTCTGCCATTGTCCTCAAAGGACAAATCAGCGGGCATCAAGCTGGGGATAAGGTGGTTGTGAGCCTAGCTGGACAGGAGCAGGAGGAACGCCTAGAGTCTGATGGACACTTTAGTCTAACCCTCGACCGTCAAGCTTTGGTGACCAACGCCAGTCGTCAGTTGACTGCTCGTGTGACGAGTCGAGACGCGCATGGCAACGACAGTCAGGCTCAAGCTAGCTTGACCTATCAGGTAGCCGCGGTTGCGACGGAGGTGACCTTGAGCCTTGATAGCATCACCGCAGACGACCACATCAATGTGACCGAGGCGACCAAGCCAACAACGACCATCACTGGTCAGGTGACTGGTGGCAACGGTCAGCCAGTCCTACTGATGATTGGTGATCAGCAGGTTAAAGCCGCAATCTCTGGTGACCGTTTCACTGCTCAAGTGACAACGGCAGACCTAGTGACCAACCCAACCTATGCTGTGACCGCGCGCCTCGGTGACAAGACCATTAGTCGAGCTTATACGGTTGTGGATTGGGCGACGGCACAGGTCTTGGTGACCCAGTTGGGAGACATGGAACAGGGGGACACTGTCCGTGTGAGCGGTCATGTGACGCTAGATGGCTTAGCAGCTAAGCATGGCAACCGAGAGCAACTGCATGAAATCAGTTTGACCATTAAGGATAAGACCTACTATGCTGGGGTGGATAGGCAGCAAAACTTTACCTTTAACCTCCCCTTGTCGGATCTCTTGGCAGCTAAGGGGGAACAGATTAGCTTTGGGCAAAAGGGCGACCCGATTTATCATATCGAAGCACGCTATGGGCGAAATAACCTCCGATTAGCGGATGATGTTGTCGGGCAAGCCTTGCCACAACTAACCAGTCAACAGGTGCAGTTTACAGATGACCATATCTTTAAAGATGGCAAGGTTGCTATGACGCTTCCTGAAAAATTAACCCAAATCAAGGGGCAAGTGTCTGGAGCAGCCAAGTCTGGTGATCTGGTGACCCTAGGTCTAGGGGAAGAGACGGTCACAGCACGTGTGGCTGAGGATAAGAGCTTCACAATCACCCTGCCGTCAGCTCTGCTTAAAAACAATAGCAGTGGCCTTCTGTCGATTGCCTTGGAGACCAAGGATTATCAAGGGCGAGCCATTCAGGTTTCTGATTTGATTGCCCTATCTCAGGAGCAGGTGTCAGCTGATTTGATCGCTACCTTTGAGCACTCAAATACCGATAAGCCGTATTTCCTAGCGGCTCTCAGTCGGATGACCCCAAGCGTTCGTGGTTACTTGCCAATCAAGACCTTTAAGTACACAGAAACACCAGTAATCACCTACGGCTTTGCAGCGCCGACCTATCGCCATGATGCCATCAATCAGGCCAACCGAGATGCGGCGCGTCGGATTTTTGACCTCTTTAGCCGTTATGCCAATGTGACCTTTGAGCAAGTTGGGGCAGATCGTCCAGCCCACACACCAGATGCCAACATCGTTTACTATTTGCACAATAACACAGCGGCTAATAATGCCGCTTCTGGTGGCGATGTCAACATCGGTGGTCGAAATGGTCAGGGGCAAGAGGATCATAGGGATTGGAGTTTGCCATCCTTCCGCCACCTCTTTATCCATGAGACCTTCCATTCTTTCGGCTCAAAACACGCCCATGAAGGCTATCCTGTCTTGCCACCACTGGAAAATCAGAGCAGCTTAAGTGTGATGACTTATCGGGCCCCTCGTATGGACTTGGATAGTTTTGACCTCAAGCTCTATGATTTGATTTACCTCCATTACCGTTTCGGTGTCAATCCAGCCCAGCGTTCTGGCAACGATACTTACCGCTTCCAAGATTTTGACCGTCATAAATCCGACGGCAATATCTACATTTGGGATGGCGGCGGGGTGGATACCTTTGACGCCTCTCATGAAGACCAAGCTGTGACGGTTAATCTAACGCCAGGCTCTTGGATTTACCGTGGCGAAAAGGCCGATACCTTGGTGGTTAAGGATTCCAAAGAGCAGACCATCGGTGAGTTCTTTGCGGATGACCCAAATTATCAGCCGACCAATACGGTGGACTATGGTGCTTTTGCCAATAAGTATGTCCATGATTTCCAAAGAGGTCAAGCCTTCATCGGTTATGGCACGCAAATTGAGCGCCTGATCGGTTCTCGCTTTGCAGATGAGTTGCGAGGCAATGTGGCCAATAATGCCATCTATGGTGGTGATGGTGACGACCGCCTCTTCGGTGACGCTGGTAATGACTACTTGGACGGTGGTTTGGGAGCTGACCTCCTCGATGGCGGTGCTGGAGATGATGTCTTCATCGTGGACAATAGCGGCGACACTGTGATTGAACGCGTAGGAGAAGGGACAGATACGGTTATCGCATCAGTTGACTATAGCCTGCCTGAACAGGTGGAAAACCTGACCTTAGTCGGTCAAGCTAGACGAGGAACAGGGAACACGTCAGACAACCGTATCACAGGCAATAGCCTGTCCAACACCCTGACGGGTGGCGGTGGACAAGACACCTTTATCTTTAACAGCCCACTCAATGGTCAAATTGATACCATTAACGACTTTGATGCAGATGATGTTATTGAGCTGTCAGCCAATATCTTTACAGGTATTGATCGGAATAATCCTTTTGGGCGAATTCATTATGAGCGCACCAGCGGTTATCTGGCCTATTTGCCTAGCCAAGTTGGTCAGACAGATGCCATCATCTTTGCTAAACTTCCAGAAGGACTAGACCTTAGGGCAGACCAGATTGTTATCAACTAAGTCAAACAGACGGGATGAGTTCCCGTCTGTTTTGTGGTATAATGTAGAGAGTACAATCTAAGAAAGTGTAATCATGAACATTCAACAATTACGCTACGTTGTAGCGATTGCCAACAGCGGTACTTTTCGTGAGGCAGCGACCAATCTTTACGTTAGCCAGCCTAGTTTATCCGTAGCGGTCAAAGATTTGGAAGATGAGCTTGGCTTTAAAATTTTTAATCGAACAACTTCAGGAACGCGTTTAACCCAGCGTGGTCGTGTTTTTTTTGAAAAGGCTCAGAAATTGGTTGGCTCTTTTGATTCCTTTGAAAACCAGTATACGCAGTCGAGTGGCAAGGGACGAGAGTTTTCAATTTCCAGCCAGCACTATGATTTTTTAACCCCTTTAATGACGCGTTTTTCTGAAAAATATCCTGAGTTTAGGCATTTTCGGATATTTGAGTCGACGACGGTACAAATCCTCGATGAGGTCATCGATGGGCATAGTGAGTTAGGCATTGTTTACCTCAGTCCTCAAAATGAAGAGGGCATTCGTCGTAAGATGGAGAAGCAAGGCCTTGAAGCGATTGACTTGATTGGTTTTCAAACCCATATCTATCTGGGTAAACACCATAGATTGGCTAGTAAGCCTAGTCTGACTTTAGATGACTTGACTGGCTTACCTGCTGTGCTATTTACCCAAGAAAAGGACGAGTACCTCTATTACTCTGAAAATCTAGTCGATCGCACGGAATCTAGTCTGATTTACAAGGTGACGGATCGTGCCACCTTAAATGGGATTTTGGAGCGGACGGATGCATTTGCGACAGGGTCTGGTTTCTTAGATAGTGCCAGTGTCAATGGCATCACAGTCATTCCGCTGGAAGGAGCGACAGACAATAAGTTGGTTTATGTCAAACGTGCGGAGATGGCGCTATCGAGTTGTGCTCAAAAATTTGTTGAAGTCATGACGGCTTATTTCAGTGATTTAGACCCTAAGGAGTTGGTATGAAAAAACTAATGATGGCATTTTTAGCGCTTGTTCTGGTCGGTCTTGACCAATGGAGCAAGTTATGGGTAGTGTCTAACATCGGACTGGGTGATATCAGACCCTTTTTGCCACCGATTTTCAGTTTGACCTATGTCCAAAATAGTGGTGCGGCCTTTTCTATTTTGCAGGATCAGCAGTGGTTTTTTACAGTAGTCACTCTGGTTTTCCTAACGGGGGCAATCATTTATTTTGTTAAATCCAAAAATCATTGGCTGAGTTTATTGCCTCTGACCTTAATGATGGCTGGTGGTGTTGGGAATTTCATCGACCGTCTCCGCCTGGGTTATGTCATCGATATGGTGCATTTGGATTTTATGGATTTTGCTATTTTTAATGTGGCAGATAGTTACTTAACCGTCGGTGTCGTCCTCATGTTTGTTGCGCTCTGGTGGGAAGACCATCTAGAGAAACAGAAGCAATAGTCGCCTATCTATACAAAAAGTTATTGGTTGGGAGTTAGTCATCTGAGCTGTTGGCTGTCAAATCTACCAGTCATAGAGGATACCCAATAATCGACTGGATTGGCTGTTATCATTGTTTGACTGTCTAGCGCTTTGCGCTGAGCTAACGACAACGTCCAACTGGTCTGGAGATTTATCCTGATATCTATTTGGAGTGTCCGATGCCTTATTACACATTACTAAGGTCCTTTGGAGGTTACCGTATGGTGTCACTAAAATTCATCCGTCGTTTACTGATTGTCTATGTTTTCTTCTTGACTTGGGGGATTCTCTTCAAATTTGGAGCGCCTGCCATATTCCTCAGTTACCGCTACATTAACTGGGTGCCCTTTGCCGAACCGCTGATCATCAATGGTCAGGTGGTTTGGCTGGAGGTGGCTTTTAACTTAGTCGCTTTTATTCCCTTTGGTCTCTTACTCAAACTAACTAAGCCCCGCTGGGCAGTTACAAAAGTCGTGGCTCTAGGTTTTCTGTTGAGCCTCAGCTATGAAGCCCTTCAGTGGCTCCTTACTATCGGCATGAGCGATGTCACTGACCTTCTCATGAACACCGCAGGCGTCGCTGTTGGCAGCCTGCTTGCTATTTTCCTAGAAAGAACCTTATGCAAAAAGAACTAACCATTATAGACGGCGGTAGCCGCCTGGACAAGGCTTTGGCCGACTTAACCGACCTCTCCCGTAGCTTCGCCAACGATGAGATTAAGGCGGGGCGGGTTTTGGTTAATGGCAGAGCTGCCAAGGCCAAGTACGCTGTTAAAGCAGGTGATGTCATCACCTACACGCTGCCTCAGGAAGAGGTTGTGGACTACTTGCCAGAGGATTTACCTCTAGAGATTATCTACCAAGATGACCAAGTGGCGGTTGTTAACAAGCCGCAAGGCATGGTGGTACACCCATCGGCAGGTCACGTGACAGGAACGCTGGTCAATGCCCTGCTCTACCACATCAAGGACTTGTCTAGCATTAACGGTGTTGTGCGACCGGGCATTGTCCATCGGATTGACAAGGGCACATCAGGTTTGCTCATGATTGCTAAGACTGATGCTGCCCATCAGGCTCTAGCTGAGGAGCTCAAAGACAAGAAATCCCTGAGAAAGTATCTGGCCATTGTCCATGGCAACCTGCCGACCGACCGCGGGGTCATCGAAGCCCCTATTGGTCGAAGTGACAAGGACCGAAAAAAACAAGCCGTAACGGCTAAAGGCAAGCCTGCCCTGACCCGTTTTCAAGTCTTGGAGTGGTTTGGGGATTACAGCTTGGTCGAGCTGACCTTGGAAACGGGACGAACTCACCAGATTCGTGTCCATATGGCCTACATCGGTCACCCTGTGGCTGGCGACCCTGCCTACGGTCCTAAGAAAACCTTAGCTGGTCAGGGACAGTTTTTACATGCTGAGAAACTGGGCTTTACCCATCCGACGTCAGGTGAGGAGATGGTCTTTACGGCTCCTGCGCCAGCTATTTTCCAAGAAACCCTAGAAAAACTAAGGAGAGGCTAAGATGAAAAGTAAAGAAATCGTTGATGGCGTAACCATGCAGCGGGCTATCACGCGGATGACCTATGAGATTATCGAGCGCAACAAGGAGCTGGATAAGGTGGTGCTGGCTGGGATTAAGACCCGAGGTGTTCATATCGCGAGACGAATGCAGGAGCGGATTTTGAGCCTGGAAGGGTTGGAGCTGCCAGTGATTGAGTTGGATACCAAGCCGTTTAGGGACGATATCAAGGTGACAGAGGATAGTAGCGTGGTGTCCGTCGATGTGACGGCTCGCGATGTGATTTTGGTTGACGATGTGCTCTACACTGGGCGGACGATTCGGGCGGCCATCGATAAGCTAGTCAGTCTAGGGCGACCTGCCCGTGTTGGCTTAGCAGTCTTGGTTGATCGTGGTCATCGGGAATTGCCCATTCGGGCGGATTATGTGGGTAAGAACCTGCCGACATCAAGCACCGAAGCAGTCTTGGTTGAGATGATTGAGACAGACGGCAAGGATGGGATCAGCATCATAGGAGATTAAGTTGTTAGTGGGTTGATTAGAGAAACAAGTCGAAGGCTTGTTTCTTTTGGCTCTTTGTCAACTGTAGTGGGTTGACCCACTTAACACCGAGAGAGGAGAGTTCTTGTCTTCTCTCGTTTTATGTTTATGGCAATGAAAATGCGAGTTTTGTCTTTTCAAAGTTTCTGAAACCAAAGGCATTCCGTTTAATGACCTTGATAAGGTTGTTTGTCGCCTCTAGTTTAGCGTTTGAGTAAGGCAGTTTCAAGGCGTTGACAATCTTGTCTCTATTCTTCAAAAATGTTCTAAAAACTGTCTGAAAGACAGGATTAACGCTTGAAATCGTCTCCTCAATCAGCCCAAAGAGCTGGTCAGCTTGCTTTTCTTGAAAATGAAACAGGAGCAGTTGATAAAGTTCGTAGTGTTCTTTTAGCTCTTGAGAATAGCCGAGCAGTTTAGTGACAACCTCCTGATTAATCAAGTGCCTGCGAAAAGTTGGGCGATAAAAGCGTTTATCGCTGAGCTTTCGACTGTCTTGTTGGAGTAAACTAGTCCAGTGGACTAGTTTAGCCCGAGCTTGAAAACGAGAGAGCGAGGGTTCCAGTAGCGTTTGAGTGTCTTGTACTCGTGAGATTTTCTGTCAAACTGGTTCATTATCTGAACACGTAGCCGATTCATAGCCCAGCTCATATGTTGGAGTAAAACAGTCCAGTGGACTGTTTTAGCCTGAGCCTAAAAATAGAAGAGCGAAGGGGAAACAATCGAGAACGATTTTCGCATTTGGAAATAGTTTCTTAGCGATGTCGTAATAAGGGCTAAACATGTCCATGGTGATGACTTTGACACGGTTCCTGATGTCTCTCGGATAGCGCAGAAAG
>NZ_JBGTZB010000042.1:0-13511 GCF_041807825.1 Streptococcus sp. E24BD
TCAACAATTTGTTGCTTAAAGTCATCACTAAATTGACGACGGATTTTTCTAGACATAGAGTTCTCCTGTTTTCTTTAGTGTAGAACACTTTATAAATTCTGTCTAGTTTAGTGTAACCGATTCACATCAAAAATACCAAGCCAAGTATCACATTAGTCTTCATGCGCTTATCCTCCTTTTTTCATTATAGCACAAACCTTACCCTGCTTAGCAAGGTAAGGTTTAAATCTCTCCAATAGGAGCTCGTTCTAATCGAGTCCGCGTTCTTGTCGCTGTTTTCTTATCACTACAAATAAGGACAGACCAACCATAGCCAAAACCAGTAAACTTTTGAACCAAAAGCTGCTCAACATATCGACATCTACTCCCCTGCTCTGCCATTGTCCCAAGAAACCGCCAAACCAAAGCGCAAGGGCTGGCAAGAGAAGGAGGCGATAGCTTGGCATCGGCCAGAGTTTGTAAGCGAGAAAGACAATGATGCCCAGTAAAACAACACTGTCCAGTGGACTCGGAATGGTTATGAGCAGACCTGAAGCAGGTAAGTGCTCGATCAAACGAGGGAGAAGCATCCCAAACACCAGACCGTACCAAACTGTTTTCCTATAAGGATTGAACGGAGTTTTATAGAACTTTTTCTTCTTTGGTGATAAACAAAGGCTAGACCTGCCACCATAAGCCCAGCAGTTACGAGTTCCTTTACCATGTCCACTGTCAGTTGCCCTGTTTTGAAAAAAGACAAGAAAAGATTAACAACCATAAAGACAACCGTAAATTCCAAGAAACGTCTCAAAGGGTTTTTAGGACT
The DNA here is from genome assembly GCF_041807825.1 of Streptococcus sp. E24BD. Lineage (NCBI taxonomy): Bacteria > Bacillati > Bacillota > Bacilli > Lactobacillales > Streptococcaceae > Streptococcus > Streptococcus sp. E24BD. Next base: position 806 of record NZ_JBGTZB010000042.1, read on the forward strand.
ATTAGCTAATAGCTCATCCGCCATATCTTTGGGCTGGGTACCAAAAAAATCTTCAGCAGTAAGCCCGTCTTTTTCCGCCTCCTACAAATCCCTCGCCATGGTATAAATCTGTTCATAGAGCTTTTCCTCATCACGGGTCAAAGCTGTGGAAATTATGTACTGTTCCAGCTGGTCAAAATAAGCCCTGTTTTCAGGTCGCAATGCCTTGAGGATTTGATTGATCTATTGCTGATAGTGATAGATGTTAGGTCTTTTCATCATATTTTCCTCCGTTAACTTGACTAACTTTATCCACTAATTCTGTCCATTGCTTCCAAAAATCATTCAGGTAAACCCGACCATCCTCCGTCAGCTGAAAATATTTACGGTCAGGTCCATCTGGCGAAGCTCTCATCACACCTGCTATCAAGCCTCTTTTTTCTAACTTTTGCAGCAAAGGATAAATCGTTCCGCCGATAATCGTTGAAAAGCCATGCTGTTTTAGGCGTTGAATAAGTTCATAGCCGTAAATTTCCTCCTGTGCAATGACATCAAGCACACACCCTTCAAGCACTCCCTTAAGTAACTGTGTTTCTGCCATCTTTACTCCTTTCTCATCTAGTATGTTTTACCTATTAGTTGTCTAATGCTAGTATAGCATGTATCAACTAGTTTGTAAAACATAATAGTGATTAAAAATAAAAGGTTTGAAGAATGTCTTCTCCAAACCTTTCAAGTATTCGCCTAGTTGCTGTAAATTGATGTTCTAAAGTCATCTGTCTGACGCAAGTAAGCATTAAAGATTTTCGCCTTCAATTCTTTCACGCGAGAATTGCTAGCGTAAGCGTTATTGTTAGCAGTCACACTAATTGGTGTGCCGGTCAAAAACCTGTTCATATCTTCTCGGGTTGCTTCTGCCATCAGTTGTTTGAGTTGGTCAGCTGATGAAATGGTCACCGTTGCTCCCTTGTAGGTAATGGTGACAGGTTTTAAGCTATTCAGCTTATCTGCTCGTTCTTGGAACATGGCTTTCTTGAAGGCTTTCCAGTCAGAGTATTCGCTACCAAAGACTTGCTCAAAGACCAAACTATCAGTAATCCTACCCACAGTATGGTTTCTCGGCCAAGTCTCGGTCCCTGTGATGCCACGGTCTGTCGCGAGCTGAGCATACTGACCAGAAACATATGGTAGGAAACCGCCCTCGTAGCCTTTGGCAGCCAAGAGTTCAAAGGCCATACGACGGAACATGATGTCTCCGGGCGCCCCGTTTGGATTATCCAAGGCAGAGTAAATCGCTGAGAAGAACGGTACGGTATGGTAGCCATTTCGGGCGTAGTCTCGGCTCGTGCCACTATTAATCGCAAACTCACGGTTGCTCACAATATCATGATCAATTAAATCTGCCACACGGGTCAGGGTCATGCCTTGCCATTCTGCATCCGTAAATTTACGTACACGGTTACCAGCATGAGTTGGAATGCTAAGGTTGACATCTTGAATATAGTCATTTTCAATCTTATGATAGAAAAGACGTTGCTGGTCTTTTGGCAGAGACAAGACGGTTTCAGCCTCAACCTGATCCAGGGTGTACAGCACATCGAACACCCCGCGGAAGTAATCTTTCAAATCATCACTCGTCTGGAAGCGATCTGGAGATAGATTATGATAGCGGTTATCTGCATTTTCTGCAGCCGTACCACGGAAGTCAAAGAGGTTGTTAATGGCAAAATAGTTGGTCTGAGCCGTGTACGGTGCTTGAAGCATGCCCAAGGCGTAGAGCTCAGCTCCTTGTCCAAAACGACGACCGTAACCTCCCAAGTAAATCGCGCCATCAGAATTATGAACCATTTCATGAGTGTGCCCAGAAGCCCCTTCTTCTTCCAACATTTTTAGGATAATGAAGTGGGTGTATGAACCAGTCGCATAAGCACCAGCACCATTGTTTCCAAATTGTGACCACAAAGCTCCATCAATAGGACCAAAGAAGTCCTTAATAGCATCGTTAGTATCGCCAAACATTGGCAACCAACGCCCATTATTCAAGCCTGAACGGTTGATATTGTAACCATCCCAGTTCGGTACCGCTTTGATATTTTTATCCTTAACGGAATCAAGTGACATCCGATACCAAAAGTCAAAATGATCTCGATAGCGGATATTGCTGATATCTACCATGGCCTTAACTCTAGCCAACTCAGCTTCGTAACGGACTGGATCTGTCACCTTCAAGTTCATATCCATGTAGCGGTCAAACATGCCGAAGTTAAGTGTTGACATGTTGGAAATGAAGAAAATACCTTCCCTAGCAGTCAATAGTGGCAAGATAAATTTCTTAGCTTGTCCATCTTCAAGGAGTTTATGGTAGGCGCGCACCTCTGCATCTGGTTTGGCCAGCGAATTTCCTTCAGCCATATAAGCTTTAGATGTTACCTTAAACCAAGTATTCTCATCCATGGAGGTAAAGAGACGACGATAAGCACTGAGGTAGTCAAATTCATCAGCCACACCTGTGTAGGCTTTGGTGATAGTGGCATAAGTATCCAAATGATTAATCAACTTGAGCTGGTCATAGGACTGACCAAGGCTGATTAACCAATCTAAGGTACTAGCTGACTTGCCAAAGAGATCCTGGTGATATAGGATTAGGTCTCTAGCATTGACCTGACCAAAATCAATGTTAAACCAACGGTTGACATAGGACAGTCCCATGATTAAGGCTTCCTTGTTCTTGACGATGTGATCTACCAAGTCGGTTCGATCGGTGGCAATGACATCAGCAGTGGACAAAACTCCCTGCAAGACATTAACTAGATTGCCCTTAATGGCATCAAAGGATTCCTTCAGGTAGAGCTTATCCATCAACTCCTGAGCATTGCCGGTCTTCCCGAGAGCCGTTAGGGTCTCGGGGGCATAATAGTCCACGCCACTCAAGGCTGGCAAGACACGGCTAGCTAGGCTCGGCAGATGACTCAAAATCTGCTCAGGCGTGTAGAGCAAGGACAGACCATCAACTTGGTACTCAGCAACACCCGTCTGCTTAAAGTCTTCAAGATAAGCGACATTATAATAAGCCTTCGTGTCATCCGCAAAGTAGACCATAACCCTGTTAATGGCTTGCTTATCCGTTAGATAATCCGATACAAATCGATCATCTGCCATCGGAATCACGGATACTACCGTCTTGGTCACCAAGTCATGGTCGGCTGCCAAAAGGTTACCGTGTTTGACAATAAATTCCTTGTTATAAAGCGGCATGAATTTCTCAATGTTTTTGTAGGCCAGCACCTTAGAGGCTTGAGCCCCACGAACCGCTTGATAGTCAACATTATAAACATTGAGGTCAATGCCTGAATCTGCCAATGTTACCGTTAGTCCCATGGCGTCTTGCTTAGCCTTAGCAGCTTCAGCCGTGATGCTCGTTGCTGTCTCATCACTTGACCCAGTTGAGACGCCATTAACCGTCACAATATCAAAGACACGCGAAGGTGTATTGGTTAAATTACCAATTGCTAATCGGCCTTTGGCCACCTTGACTTCAGTGATGGTATTAGTAAACTGCGGACTAGCAATCACTTGCCCAACGAGACCTCCGACATAGGCTGAGGTATTTCCGCTGCTGTTATCCAGAACACCCTTGGCCACTAGATTGGTCAGACCTGTTCTAGCATGCTCCAAAACACCAACGGCACCACCAGCACGAGTACCAGCATACTGTCCATTAACCCGAATCGTCGCATCAATGATAGCACCATTGACCTGAGTATTAGACTGCGCATAACCAATTAAACCACCAGTAAAGTTAGCGGTACTGCTGTTTCGAGCGGTGATGTCTCCTTCAAAGGCCACCTGCTCCAAGCGCACATTATTAGCCCGATAAATCAAGCCTCCAACACTGCGGTTGGCCAAGATTGAGCCTTGAACAGCCACATTGCTCACTAGCCCTTCTCCATAGCCATAAGCTGTCTTGGCCAAAGCCCCAATCTCGGCGGCTGCTGGTTGGTTGATAGCCACCTGCTTCAAATCTAAATCGCGGATTTCAAAATTGTTTTGCAGGCCTTCAAAGAGCGGTGCCTTGAGGTTGTAAATGGCATGGTTGTTGCCCAACAGACGACCAAAGAAATTACCAGCGACATAGCTTTTAGCGCCAACAGGGAGAGTATACTCATCTGCCTTCAGGTCCTCATCCAGCTCAAATGTCCCTGTTCGATTGGCCGACAGAGCAGTAACTAGATCAGCAAACGTGCGTATTTTATTGCCTTCACTTGGGACAAACTGGCGCACGTAGAAGGTGTAGTTATCTTGATTCTTACCTAAATCATCGCTATACTGAATCAACTCTGGTGCTGCCGTCACGACCTTGTAGAGTTGTTTACCGTCCTTTTCAACCGCTTCAATGCTATTGACTGACAGGTAAATATCTCGCTGCTGATCAGAATTAACCTTAACATAATAGTCGGTTAGCGCTGTTGGTGCTTCTTTTATCATATCAAGTTGCTTATAGATGCCATCAGTCTGTTTCTGGAAGAGACCAGCAGACACCACGTGTTTGATTTCCAAGTGCTTGTAGTCCAGCTCAAACTGGCGAATACTCAAGTCCTCTGTTTTAACCCCGTTACCGTCTTCCAAATCATAGGTGAATCTGCCTTTGAGGGTGTAGGTAATGTTCCAATCCAAATCAGACACATCAAATGCATCCATGGTCGATAGGGTAAATTCTCTGACCAGTGCATCACCATTATAAATCGAGATGGTCGCTCCCTTGTAGCTATTGGTTGGATCTTCTAGGGCATAGTTGAGGGTTATTTTCTTGTCCTCATCGAACTCAACCAACTCTTCCAAAATCAGATTTGGCTTGGTCTTATTTTGGATGACGTTGATGGTGACAGGAACCAAATCTGTCGACTGATCAGTATAAGTCACCAAAACGATCCCTGGAACATTCTGACCAACGGTCGATGTTGACGGCTCTGTCTGCCAAGTATAACTAGCCACATTGGTCAAACCTGTCGCCTCAACACTAGCCTCAGCACTCGGGCGTTGACCAACAGAAACTGTTTGAACTGCTGCCGCTGGCATCGGATTCTGACGCTCAGCTTCTGTTCTCACTTTTGTCCCTCGCTTGACAACCGCCTTAACGGGTTGGGTCGTGATTGCCTCAGTCGGGGTACCGACGACTTCTGATGTCTGAACTCCACGAACAGTTTTGTAAACGGTCGTGATGGTCTTCTCACCTGCAACAGCTGGGCTGACCTCTTGGGTCTCTCCCTCGTAAAGGTCTGAGCTATCTTGGTAGTCAATCTCCGGAGTCGTCACTGGAGCTGTCGTCACAACTGTTGTCGTGCCTTCGATTGGCTTGATACCTACAGTAATGACCTTGTCAACTGGCGCAGTCGTCACACGGCTGCTGCTAGTGAGCGGCGAGCCCTCTTTTTGACCTCTCACCGTCGCAAAGGTTTCGGTAATGGTTAGAACACCATCAGCACCTTCTGCCTCGGCACGATAGTCTGTATACTGTTCAGGGTCCTCAACCATACGCTCACCGTGAGCGATTGGCTCCGTACGCTCCTCGGTCACCTGACCTGCAATCGGCTTAGTCCCACGTTTAACAACTGCCTTAACGGGCTGGGTCGTGACCTCCTCAGTAGGTGTGCCTACAACCTCATCCGTACGCTGTCCATCTAGAGTTTTATAAGTGGTCGAAACAATCTTTTCGCCCGAAATCGCTTCGCTAATTAGCTGGGTTTCGCCGACATACAGTTCATCACTGTCGATGTAGTCAACATCAGTAGACACGACTGCCACACGGCTTTCAACAACCTCGACACCCTCGACTGGCGGAGCTGGAGTGACTGGACTGGCCGGTGGTGCTGGTGGCATTGGCGTTGGAGTCGGAAGAACGGTCTCACGAGGTTTAGTCCCTCGCTTAACCTTGGCATTAACAGGTGCGCTGACTAGGGTCTCGACTGGACTGCCGACAATCTCATCCGTACGCTGTCCATCTAGGGTTTTGTAGCTGGTCGAAATAAGCTTCTCACCTGAGACCGCCTCACTAATCAGCTGGGTTTCGCCAACATACAGTTCATCACTGTCGATGTAGTCAACATCAGTAGACACGACTGCCACACGGCTCTCAACAACCTCGACACCCTCGACTGGCGGAGCTGGAGTGACTGGACTGGTCGGTGGTGCTGGTGGCATTGGCGTTGGAGTCGGAATTACAGGGGAAATCGTTGATTCATTCTGACTCAACTGTTCAGAATCTTTACCTGTTGCCTCCTCAGCCTGTGACAGGTCATCTTTTTGACTTTGCTCAATAGGAAATTCGCCCTCTTCCTTTTTATCTACCGGAGAAGTTTTTTGAATTGGAGCTTTATCTGGTTCTAATTCTTCTTGAAAAATGTAATAAGCAAATCGCTGATGGTCTACAAGCTCGGAAAGCTGTTTCGGTCTAGGCAAATGTTCCCCAACCGTCACCACATATTGCTCTGTGAGAAAGTGTTTCAAGGCAGTTTGTAAAGCCTCTGTATCCGTCACAGAAAGTACCGCCCCAGCTAAACCAGTAATAACGATGAGCTGAGCGACTAAGTGCTTATTTTGGCGTTTTACGGCAAGAATCACCCCAATAATCCCTAAACTACCCAAGAGTGTCAGCAAGGTCGTCGCTGTGTCCCCAGTGCTCGGCAGAGACAGCAGACCAGTATCTCTCTTATAAACTAAGACATACGACTGGTTGTCGGTCGCAATTTCCTCTGCAAAATCTTTATCGGTACGTCTAAGTAGGTTTTGTTGCTCAGGCGTTAACTCATCATAGTTGACATAAATATAATCAATGGTCACGGTTTTCTCTGACTGAACTTGTGCTGTTGTTTGCTCATTTGCAGCAACATAACCAGTCTGTAAACCAGCTAATCCTCCAAAGATAGCTATGCCAACAACCGTTGACGCGACAGCAACCTTAAACTTTCTAATCGAAAAACGCAATTGTTTATCATTCCATCCCATGGCATCATTCCTCTTAAGTATTGGTAAGCTTAGATATTATAGCATAAAACAAAGAGGAAGTCCAACATAAGGTCTTTTAAGGTCTTTTCATGTTTTCTCATTTCAGCGGATGGTTGTCAAATCATCTGAAATACCGTACAATAAAAGAAAAGGAGTTTTTTTATGACATTTACCAACTATACTTACACTCGTCCTGATTACGCTGCAATTAAGGGGCAAATGGCAGAGCTAACTGCCCAGCTTCGTGCAACTCAGACCCTAGAGGACACCAAGGCTGCTATCCGTGCTATCCAGTCTATCCAAGCAGACATCGACACCCAGAGCACCCTCTGCTCCATCCGTCACTCCATCAATGTCAAAGATGACTTTTACAACCAAGAAACTGACTTCTGGAACGAGCATGGACCGCTCTTTGACGAGATTTTCACAGACTACTATAAGGCCGTGCTTGCTAGTTCTTTCCGTGATGATTTGAGCGACCTCTTGCCTGAAACCTTCTTCCTCATGGCAGAAAATAAGCTGGCTACCTTTTCTTCAGCGGCTATCCCTCTTTTCCAAAAGGAAAATGAGCTGGTTGACCGCTACAACAAGCTGATGGCGACCGCTCAGATGGACTTCCAAGGCGGTACTTACAACATCTCTCAAATGGTTCCATTCTATGAAAATCTAGATCGTGCCACTCGTAAGGAAGCCGTAGACACCGTGACTGCCTACTTTGAGCAACATGAGGCTGACTTTGATGACATCTATGACAAGTTGGTCAAGGTTCGCCATGAGATCGCGACCACTCTGGGCTTTAAGGACTATGTCGAATATAGCTACAAGCTCATGAACCGCTTTGACTACGACCGAGACATGGTCAAGACCTACCGTGAAGAAATCAAGCGTCTGGTGGTTCCGATTGTCAACCAACTCCGTGAGCGTCAAGCCAAGCGGATTGGATTAAGCGAGCTCAAGCATTACGACCTCGGCCTAGAATTTTTAGCGGGCAACGCCACACCAAAGGGCACCCCTGACGAACTAGTAGTCGCTGCACAAAGCATGTACCGTGAGCTCTCTAAAGAGACAGGCGAGTTCTTTGACTACTTGGTGGACAACGACCTCTTGGACTTGGTTGCAAAAGACGGCAAGGACACTGGCGGATATTGTACCTACATTCCAAACTACCGCAGTCCCTTTATCTTTGCCAATTTCAATGGTACCAGCGGTGACATCGATGTCTTGACCCATGAAGCAGGACACGCCTTCCAAGTCTATAACTCTCGCTGGATTTCTGCTGGTGAAGTCCTCTGGCCAACCTATGAATCTTGTGAGATCCACTCCATGTCCATGGAATTTATCACTTGGCCATGGATGGAACATTTCTTCAAAGAAGAGGCCAATAAATACCGCTTCAGCCACCTGTCTGGTACCCTCTTCTTCCTGCCGTATGGGGTTCTTGTCGATCACTTCCAGCACGACGTCTATGAAAAGCCACACATGACACCTGCTGAGCGTAAAGCCACTTGGCGACGCTTGGAAAAAGAATACCTGCCAAGCAAGGACTACTCTGAATCAGAAGCGCTTGACCGCGGTATTTTCTGGTTCCGCCAAGGACATATCTTCTCTAGTCCGTTCTACTACATCGACTACACACTGGCTCAAGTCTGCGCCCTACAATTCTGGAAACGCACGCAGGTGGACAAGAACGAAACAGCCTGGGCAGACTACCTCCACATCTGTCAACTGGGTGGCACCAAGACTTTCCTGCAAATCGTTGCCGCTGCCAATTTACGTTCACCATTTGAAGAAGGGGCATTAGAAGACACCTTGAAAGCAGTAGAAACTTACCTCAATAAGGTCGAGGATAATCAACTATAATATTCAGTTCCGACCTGCCATCCTATTATCCCAAAGATAACCGAATCTCTCACCCATGTTGTCTATTAGATGACATGGGTTTTTGTATTTTTTTTGTTTATTTTGCCATTTATTAGCAGACAAAAAACCTTTTTATGATATACTGATAACGCATACAATATCTATATTAAGAAAGGAAGATAGTATGAATTGGACAAACAAAACACTAAGGTTTTCCATTCGTAAATTAAAAGTTGCTGTTGCATCGACCGTTGTCGGTATTGCTACTACAGCTATCGTTGGGCAGAGTTTCCCCGACCATTTAGCCAAATTCGCTCCAACTTGTTCACCAGTGACGGCTCAGGCTGATACTCTGGATGAACAAGTCACCATCACCTATCATTATGTCAATTACACAGATCTCAGTAGTCATGAAAAAGAACAACTGATTGACGGCAAGCAATTCAGCCAAGAAATCGCACAAGCAGACTCCACCTACATCCTCGCTTATCAAGAAAATAAAGGACTTCTTCGACTCCCTAATACTGGCGATCAAGCGCGTCACCTCATCGGGCTATTGGCAGGGTTAGGCATTACTGCTGTTGGGCTTCTACTGACCAAACATGATAAAAAACGGGTGGCTAAGCTCATTATCATTAGTTGTTTGGGCGGGGCAGTCCTCACGACTGCCAATAGCAGAGCCATCGAAGCTGGGCTACAGGCATTTCTGACGGAGACACACCTCGTTACTTTAGGCGAGCAACTACCACAGCCAGAGAGCACTATCAATGGTCAAGGCTTCAGCTACTATTTCTCAGCTAGCAAAATCAACCAAGCTAGCCAACACGAAGATTATTCGCCAGAGGATAAAGCTGAGATAACAAATGAGACTAGGTTAGAAACTGAATCGCCCTCATCATCGGAAAAGGCTCAAAAAGATACAGGTGAAACTAATCAAAATACAAGCAACCCAGTAAGTGAAGAAACAGCTGACCATTCTGATAAACCAGAGACAAATAAACCTCTGGACAAACCTGATGAAGCAACTGAACCTAGTGACAAGCAGGAAGAAACTGAGGAAAACTCAGAAAGCAAGCCTAGTGTCCCTGAAACTTCCCTTGATGAAAGTCGCTTAGCCATCGCACTGACCGAAGCTCAGCAGCTCGAATCATCACCTTATACTACAAGAAGCTGGGAAAATCTTCAAGATAAACTCGCTCAAGCACAAGCTATTCTTCAAGATAGTCAATCAAATCAAGAACAAATTGACGCTTCTGTTCAAACCATTATCCAGGCCATCAGTCTGTTGCAAGCTAAAAAGCAAGTGCCGTCACTCACTGTAGCGAGTCTTTCTCAAGATAATTTGACTAAGACAGCTACAATAGCCTATCAACTAACAGACCCTGACCAAGCTTTTGAAAAGGCCGTCATCCGCGTTTATAAAGACAACGAACAGGTCGGCGAGTTCTTCGTTTCAAAAGAGGAACCCTCTGGAAAAGTCATTTCATTAGCTGATTACAATACCCCTTATTCACTCCGCACAGTGATGGTCTATACCACTGACCAGACACCTCAGGCAGAATTGATTGACCGGCGTGAACTCACCTTATCGCTCAAAAAGCTGGAGATTAAAGATGTTGATACCGTCACCTTACAGACCTATCAAAATGGGCAACTACTGACCATTGATAGCTTCAAAGAGCAGCCGATGCTTGCCCCGTCTGAATATATGGCTCGTGTGAGTTCCAAGCGTTTCAAAGATATTCTCCTACCCATTCAACATATCGAAGAGACCACGCTAAATGGTCAACCAGTTTACAAAGTGACAACAGCTTTTGATCAACTGGTCGAAACCAGCGAGGCAGGCAAGTACCGTGAACAGTTCAGTTTCTATATCGGCAAAAATGCTCCGCTAGCTACTAATGTTAACAGACGGCAAACAGACTACACACTTTTGCCTGGTGCTAGCAAAAATCGTGAGATTGCCTATGCTAATACGGAAAAACTCCTACCGTTCTATAATAAAGAAACGATTGTGAATGTCGTCAATCAGATTGACCAGACGGATAAACTCTACACCAACAGGCTTTTGTCTGTCACTCCAATGATCGGCGACAAGCTCATTGCCGATGTCAGCAGGGTACGCACGGAGCTCAACCGTCTCCTGTTGCACTTTGAAGATGATAGCATCAGCTATTTGCTAATAGCCTTCAAGGAAAATTTTGCTAATCCGGTGGTGAGCGAGTACACAATCACAGGAACCAATTTAATTTATACCCCTAATCAGTTTCTATCCAACCATGATAATATCATCACAGCTGTGTTACCAAGTCTTGAGAACTTAGCTTACAAATCACCAAGCATGTCTAGTGCCCTGGCAATCGACCCTAAATTCGGTAGTTTGTCAGATGCCATGGACAAGCTGTATCTGGAGGATAGTTTCAACACCATCAAATCTGACCTCCCTAACCAGCTCCGCCAGATTTTGGCAACTGACAGGGTTATGAACACGACAGGGGGTAACTTTGACCAGTATCTGATTGACTACATCCAGATCAATAAGGAGCGTATCTTGTTAGGTTTGGCTTATTTGAACCGCTGGTATGATCTTGCTCTAACCAATGCTAGCACCCAGCAAACAACAGCTTTGAAAGACATGATAAGCTTCCATCAGGATTTCTTTGGCAAGCCTGTCCACACCTTGGAATGGCTGGTCAATTTGACTGAAGGGAAAGAGGGGTATGAGCTCCTAAATCCTGCCAACCATGTGCGAACTTATGCTGAAAAAATTGCGCCAAATACTGGTAAAACTGACCTGCTCAGCTATTTGACAACGAACCGAAAACTCTTCACCGACTTTACTGATGATAACAGCTGGTTCAAAGCAACAACCAAGGCCTATATCGTTGAGGAAAAATCAAAAGAGCTACCTGACCAAGATGTCCGTGTTTACCATTTGCTATCTAGCGACCGTGAGCAAAACGGTATCCTACCACTGCTAACCGCTAAAGAGGGGATTTACATCATCACCACCATGGGATCTATCTCCTACGGCATGTATGACAGATACATTGACACCAGCAGCAGTCAGTCACGCGCCGAGCAAATTGAGCACATCAAGGAACGGGTTCGCTTGACAGCTGAACGTCAGGCAAGGCATTTTGATGCGTGGTACCGTTTGGCGCCAGCGCGTAGTCGTGACCGCATCATCAAGCCAATGCCTGTATGGGATGGCTACTATGTCAACAACAACCAGAAGTGGTTACCGATGTTCGGTACAGAAGCTAATCAAGCCATTAGGGATTTCTTTGGACCTATCGGAAATCGTGCGTTCTTCCCTTATGGAGCTGGTCAGGGGGCCTTTGCCGATGGCACACGGATTGCCTTTGTTTATGATAAATTACTGGATGATTATGGCGCTTCTGTCTTTACCCACGAAACTGTTCATAATAACGACGGTATAGCCTATCTAGGTGGTTATGACCGACGAGCTGGTATGGGAGCTGAAAACTATGCACTGGGGCTCTTACAATCAAGCTCTTACTTCCTCCATGCTGAGGATGCATTAACCTATAACCTCATCTTTGATTTTAGCAAACTCAAGGAATATGAACAGGCTAGACGCTATGTCAATGTCTCGCCAGACCGCTTCAAACAGGCTAGTGATTTGAAAGGCTACATGAGTAGTGTCTTTGATGTGCTTTATACCCTAGACTATGCTGAGGCAGAGGCTGTTCTCAAACAACCTCGCGATATAATCAAGTGAAAAGGCACCCCTTTTCTGTACAATTTTTATAAAGTGTTTTTGTTAAGCGATAACTCGCTTAACCATAGGTGTTTGGTAATCGAGACTACCGTGAATGCGATGATGGTTCCACCAGTGGAC
>NZ_JBGTZB010000043.1:0-12623 GCF_041807825.1 Streptococcus sp. E24BD
TATTTTAGAGCTCGGGAAGAACTAGTCACTCCCCTGACTAGTTCTTTATTCCATATGAGTCTTTCTAATGTGAATTTAGTCGCTTTTCATTATAGGTCATATGGGCTTTTTTCATACTCAAAAAGGCTCCATAATCTCCGAGGTGGATTTAACCACTACAAAAATTATAGAGCCCTTTTTTATATGATAAGGATTATTCAGCCCATTCTCCGCCACGGAAGATTGGGACACGAGTGCCGTCGGCCTTGATGCCGTCGATGTCCATGTGTTCAGAACCGATCATGAAGTCCACGTGAGCGGTTGAGCGGTTGAGTCCAGCTTCCTTGAGCTGTTCAGGGGTCATTTCAGTGCCACCCTTGATGGAGAAGGCGTAGGCTTGACCGATAGCCAAGTGGTTAGAGGCGTTCTCATCGTAGAGGGTGTTGAAGAAGGTCAGACCTGACAATGAAATTGGGGTCTTGTGGGGTACCAGAGCCACTTCACCAAGGGCACGGGCACCATCGTTTTCTTCCACCAAGCGTTTGAGGGTTTCTTCACCTTTTTCAGCCTTAACGTCAACGATTTGACCGTCTTTGAAAGTAAAGGTCATGCCTTCGATGACAACACCAGCGTAGCTGAGTGGTTTCGTTGAGGTCACAACACCATCAGCGCGACGGTAGTCAGGCGCACAGAAGACTTCCTCAGTTGGCATGTTGGCGATGAATTTCTCACCTTGGGCATTGATAGATCCTGCAGCTTGCCAGCTGTGGTCTTTTGGCATACCAAGGACAAGGTCAGTGCCGGGAGCAGTGTAGTGGAGGGCGTCAAACTGTTGCTCGTTGAGCCAAGCAGCGCGTTCTGTCAAGCGAGCTTCGTGCTCGTCCCAAGCCTTAACAGGGTCATCCTCGTAGATGCGGTTCATCTTGAAGAAGGCATCCCAGAGAGCATCAACCTGCTCTTCTTCGCTCGCTAGGTCTGGGAAGACCATAGCCGCCCATTCTGGACTAGCAGCAGAGGCCAAGTTCCAGCTGATTTTGTTGGCTTGACTAGCATTACGTTGCTCTTCGAGGGCGATAGCCATAGCTTTCTGAGCTGTTTGAATGCGGTCTGGGTTAACCCCACCGTAAGCGTTAGGGTCAGATGATAGGATAACTAAGCGGCTAGCTTTTTTACTGAGCAAATAGCGAGAGCGTTCAACGATGTAGCCTGGTACATTTTCCAAACGCTCAATGTCAGCATGGAGCAGACGTTGGCGAGAAATTTTGTCATCAACGAAGTCTACAATAACTTCAGCAGCTCCCTTGGCGTAAGCTTCTTCGGTCAAGAGGCGGGCGAAGGCAACATGCTCAGCAGCAATTGAGATGATGAGGGTATGCCCTTTTTGGACGTTAACGCCTTTAGCAATCAAGAGCTGGGCGTATTTTTTCAGGTTCTGGTCAAAATTTGGTAAAACCATAAGTGTCTCCTTTTCTTTTTATGACCTTTCTACTTTACCATATTTTCTGATTTTTCACAAGAATTGATGAAAAGAACATGTTAAACACAAAAAACATGCTGTAACAATTTTTACATGGTTAACTCTATTGGCACTTGCCTTGATTTTTGATTGGTAGTTGCAAAAAATTCCCCTCAACTCAGTGAAGGGAATCTACATTACACATTTAAGACCTTATCTAAGAAATCTTTGAGACGTGGGTGTTGTGGGTTGTCAAAGAGTTGCTCTGGGGAGCCATCTTCGAGGAATTGACCGCCGTCTGTAAAAATCACACGGTTGGCCACCCTTCTAGCAAAGCCCATCTCGTGAGTGACAATCAACATGGTCATACCTTGGTCGGCCAAATCTTTCATAACATTGAGCACGTCGCCAACCATCTCAGGGTCAAGAGCAGAGGTTGGCTCGTCAAAGAGCATGATGTCTGGATTCATAGCCAGACTTCGAGCGATAGCCACCCGTTGCTTTTGACCGCCTGATAGGCTGTCTGGGTAGGCATCTGCCTTGTCGGCCAATCCAACTTTTTCCAAAAGGTCGCGCCCGACCTTATCAGCCTCGTTCTGGCTCAGCTTGCCTAATTCGACAGGAGCAAAGGTGATGTTTTCAATCACGGTCATGTGAGGGAAAAGGTTGAAGTGCTGAAAGACCATGCCGATGTTCTCCCTTGCCTTGTCTACATTAGTGGCTTTGTCAGACAGGTCAAAACCATCAACAATTACCTTGCCACTAGTAATGGTCTCAAGCAGGTTAAGGGTGCGCAGGAAGGTTGATTTGCCAGATCCTGACGGACCGATGATACAGACGACATCACCTTCGTAGAATTGGGCAGTGATGCCTTTTAGCACCTCGTTATCACCGTAGGTTTTGTGCAAATCTTGCACATCAATTTTTAATTCTCTTGTTGTGGTCATGGCTTAGTTCCTTTCCAGTTTCTTGGCTAGTCTGGTCAGTAGGGTGATGATGACCAGATACATCACTGCTAGTATAGCATACATGCGGAAGGATTGGTAGTTTCTGGCGATGATGATCTTCCCTGTTTGGAAGAGTTCAACCATTCCGATGGCTGAGATGATGGTCGTGTCTTTGAGTGAGATGACAAACTGGTTGATGAAGTTGGGTAACATGAGTTTGATGGCCTGTGGCAGGATGATTTTCTTCATGGTGGTTCCGTAGGAAATGCCTAGGCTACGAGAAGCCTCCATCTGACCAACAGGTACGGCTTGAATGCCTCCGCGGACGATTTCGGCAATATAAGCTCCGCCATTGAGCGTTAGCGCAATAGTACCAGCCACAAAGTCGTTAATGGGACTCTGCTGACCGGTCAGGCTCTCAAGGAGATTAGGTATGCCCCAGAAGATAAAAGCGGCGACAATCATGAGGGGAATGCCTCGTACGACGTCGACGAAGATAGCTGAAAGGATGCGTAGAGCCTTTATAGGGCTGACGGACATCATACCGACGATGATGCCGACCACAGTCGCTAAGGCAAAAGAGATCAAAGCCAGAGACAAGGTTGCCCAAAGCCCAGATAGGAGTTGCTTGTAATTGTTGCTAATCAATCCGGCGATGGTAGTCTCGTTAACAGCTGATGCGGTTGTGCTGGTTTCGCCCAGATACTTGGCAATAATTTTGTCGTAGTCTCCGTTAGCTTTGAGGGCGGCTAGCCCATTGTTGAACATGGTGATGAGTTCGGGGTTGCTGCCTTTTTTGACCGCAAAACCATACTCACCTGATGGCTCGCCTGAGATTGGGGTAGCAAAGTTTCTGCCTTGGGTAATAGCATAGCGGAGAACCGCTTCATCGTCCATTAGAGCATCTAAAGCGCCAGAATTGAGGCTGTCATACATGGCTGAGGCTTCATCAAAAGCCTTGAGGGTATAGCCGTATGTTGTTTGATTTTCTTCTAAAAACTTGTAGGACGAGGTACCATTTTTGGCGCCGACAGTTTTACCAGTCAAGTCCTCGTAAGTAGAGATATTGCTTCCGTTTTTTACCGCCAGCAAAATGTTTGAGGTGTAGTAAGGGTCGGAGAAATCAAAAATTTCTCGCCGGGCATCGGTGATGGACATGCCAGCGATGACGGCATCAGCCTGACCGGCTTGAACCGTATTGAGGGCGGCATCGAAACCTGGGTTGCTGATGGTAATCTTGAAGCCCTGTTGATCAGCGATAGCCTGAATTAGCTCCATGTCAATGCCGACATAGTTGCCCTTGTCGTTTTGGTATTCAAAGGGTGCAAATGATGAATCACTGACGATGTGGTAATTCGATTTGATCGGTTTTGCGATAGTGCCATCTGCAGCAACTAGTCCACCAGATAAAATCACAAGAAATGTCATAAAAAGTGACGTCATAAAAATTAAAAATCGCTTCAAAGTTAGCCTCCTTGGTTAGATATAGGGCTATTATAACAAGATTTTTTCTGTCAGTCAATAAACGATTTTAATTGATGTTAGGTTTTTTTACATTATAAAAATTAGAGTCTCGATAGATTTGATTTCAAGTCAGTCAAATAGTTTCTGATGTGGTAAAATAGGATAAAAGAAGAAAAAGGAAAAGCATAATGATTGACCGTAAATCCGATAATCAATTCAAATTAGTCTCCAAATATTCCCCATCAGGTGACCAGCCGCAGGCCATTGAGCAGCTGGTGGACAATATCGAGGGAGGCGAGAAGGCCCAAATTCTCATGGGGGCGACGGGTACGGGGAAGACCTACACCATGAGTCAGGTCATCGCCCGTGTCAACAAGCCGACCCTGGTCATCGCCCACAACAAGACCCTGGCTGGTCAGCTTTACGGCGAGTTCAAGGAATTTTTCCCTGATAATGCTGTGGAGTATTTCGTGTCTTACTATGATTATTACCAGCCTGAGGCTTATGTGCCATCCAGCGATACCTACATCGAAAAGGATAGCTCGGTCAATGACGAAATCGACAAACTTCGTCACTCGGCGACCTCAGCTCTGCTGGAGCGTAATGATGTTATCGTGGTGGCCTCAGTGTCCTGCATCTATGGTTTGGGGTCCCCCAAGGAATACTCGGACAGCGTGGTCAGTCTGCGTCCTGGTCAGGAGTTGTCTCGTGATGACTTGCTCAATGCGCTGGTGGATATTCAGTTTGAACGCAATGACATCGACTTTCAGCGGGGGCGGTTCCGTGTGCGGGGTGATGTGGTGGAAGTCTTTCCAGCTAGCCGAGACGAGCATGCCTTTCGGGTCGAGTTTTTCGGTGATGAGATTGACCGTATCCGTGAAATCGAAAGCCTGACAGGGCGGGTGTTAGGTGAAGTTGACCACTTGGCTATCTTCCCAGCCACCCACTTCGTGACCAATGAAGATCACATGGAGCAGGCCATTGCCCAAATCCAAGCTGAGCTTGAAGAGCAGCTCCGCCATTTTGAACAAGAAGGCAAGCTCCTCGAAGCCCAGCGGCTCAAGCAGCGGACGGACTACGACATCGAGATGTTGCGGGAGATGGGCTATACTAATGGCGTGGAGAACTACTCTCGCCACATGGATGGACGACAAGAGGGCGAGCCGCCTTATACACTTCTGGACTTTTTCCCAGAGGATTTCCTCATCATGATCGACGAGAGCCACATGACCATGGGGCAAATCAAGGGCATGTACAACGGTGACCGCAGCCGTAAGCAGATGCTGGTCGACTATGGCTTCCGCCTGCCATCGGCTTTGGACAACCGCCCACTTCGCCGTGAGGAGTTTGAGAGCCACGTCCATCAGATTGTCTATGTATCGGCGACCCCTGGTGACTATGAGATGGAACAGACCGAGACCGTGGTCGAGCAGATTATCCGACCAACAGGGCTACTGGATCCCGAGGTGGAGGTGCGTCCGACCATGGGGCAGATGGATGATTTGCTGGGTGAAATCAATAGCAGAGCAGAAAAAGGGGAGCGGGTCTTTGTCACCACGCTAACCAAGAAAATGGCAGAAGACCTAACCGACTACCTCAAGGAAATGGGGGTTAAGGTCAAGTACATGCACAGCGACATCAAGACCTTGGAGCGGACGGGGATTATCCGTGACCTGCGACTGGGTATCTTTGATGTGCTGATTGGAATTAACCTGCTGCGTGAGGGGATTGATGTGCCAGAGGTGTCTCTGGTCGCTATCCTCGATGCGGATAAGGAAGGCTTCCTGCGCAATGAGCGAGGTCTCATCCAGACCATCGGACGGGCGGCCAGGAACGCTGAAGGCTATGTCATCATGTATGCGGATAAGGTGACCGAGTCCATGCAACGAGCCATGGATGAAACAGCCCGCCGTCGTCAACTCCAGATGGCTTATAATGAGAAGCACGGCATTGTCCCACAAACCATCAAAAAAGAAATCCGCGACCTCATCGCCATCACCAAGTCTGCTAAGGGAGAAGTGGCAGAAGAGACCGTTGACTACTCCGCTATGAATAAGACCGAACGGACAGCCGCCATCAAAAAACTGGAAAAAGAAATGCAAGCCGCCGCAGAACTCCTCGACTTCGAACTCGCCGCCCAGATTCGGGATATGGTGCTAGAGTTGAAAGCGATGGGGTAAATAAGGTTTACGGGAGAATGAGATGACGAAAGAAATAACAGAATTAGAATATTATGCTAACTTGATGACAAAAATTAGCCATAAAAAATATGAGTATTACGTTGTATCAAGGATTATACATTTATTAGATGATTTTGAGATAGAGTTCACAACTCAGCAAGTTGTTAGAAAACCAAATGGGAATTATCTCATGGATTTATTTTTCCCGCAGTTCAATATCGCGGTTGAGATAGATGAACCATATCATATAAAAAACTTTGAACTTGATAAATATAGAGAAAAAGAGATCATAAATCTTACAGGAATAACTATAAAACGAATTACTATAACTGACTTATACGATGTTGATGAACAAATCAAAAGGCTGGTTCAAGAGATAAGAAATTGTAAAAATTCCAAGATTAAATCAAATCAGTTTATGCCCTTTCAATTTGACAAGCGATTTGATGTACAACAATGGATTGATAGAGGAAAGTTGAAAGTTACAGATAATGCTAAATTTAGAACGCATGTAGATGTTTTGAAATTATTTGGCAAAGACTATAAAGGTCATCAGAGAGCAACTTGGAAAATTTTAGAAAATACGCAAGTTTGGTTTCCTAAACTTTATAGCAACAGGGATTGGACAAACGAATTGATTGATGATGTGAAGATTATTCAAACTAAAAATGATGGAATAATGTTAATTGAAAATATAGTTAAAAATTCTATAGTTTTTGCACATCAAACGGATGTGTTCGGAAAAACGTATCATGTATTCAAGGGAGTTTTTGAATGTGTTAAGGCCGATTCTGAGTCCATTGAGTACAATAGAGTATCTGAAGTATTAGATTTAAAAACGTTTTTATAACATGATTAGATATTTTAAGTTAGTTAATTCTTTACAAAATTTAGGGTGGGTAGAATTTTTATTTGTGGAGTAATTAATCAAAAGTATAGAGCAGCTAAGTTTAGATTCCAGATAGTAAAAAACTAGATGCCTGTTTTAAATAGTTAACTGGCTGCCCAAATCAGGGATATGTTATTGGAGTTGAAAGCGATGGGGTAGGGATTCGTAATGTTGCGCAAATTGATGTTTATCGCCACAATTCCCCGTTGACACCAAACGTAAAATCTGCTACCCTATAAAGGTTGATGATTACAATTTTAGAAGGAGACCTCATGTCTGAAACCAAAATCATCAAAATCGCAAATGCTGATCCATCGGCTCTAGGGCTGTTTGGCTTGGTCATTGTTACTCTCGTTGCTTCTTCGCAGAAGCTAGGCCTTACCACCGGGACCTCTCTGGTTGTTCCTTGGGCCATCTTCCTCGGTGCCTTTGCCCAGCTCTTTGCCTGCATTCACGATGCTAAGCGCCAAAACCTCTTTGGCACGACGGCTTTTGGTGCCTACGCCCTGTTCTGGTTTGGCGTTGCTATGAGTTGGATGACCCAAAACGGCGTTTTTGGGGCTAAAATGGCAGAGCTGTCTGATGTGAAACAGTTGAGTTTTGCTTTTCTGGGCTACCTGATTTTCACGCTGGTGATGACCCTAGCTGCGACTGAGACCAATAAGACTTTACTGACCATCTTTGTCTTGATTGACCTTCTCTTCATCGGTCTGACCCTTTCGACCTTGGGCATCGCAGAGCATGCCATGCATAGCTTAGCTGCCTATAGCGAGCTGGCGATTTCAGCTGTGTCTTTCTATGGCTTTGTGGTTAATATTTTAAACGGTCAATTCGGTTACCAATTTTTACCATTTGGTAAACCGCTAGGTATCTTTAAAAAATAAAAGCAAGACCTATTGGTCACTGCGACGACTTATTTTATAGAAAATAGGGAATAAATAATCAAATGAGGACTGGATCATGTCCTCGTTTTTTGTGATAAAATCTATTTTATTGATGTTAAGTGAAAGATTTAGAAAACATAAAATGCTAGGATTCCCAATATAAGCATGTGGATAGGGTAGAAGAGATACTGGGCTATCTGGGTAGGTTTAGATTTGTAGCCAGCTCTGCCATTGCACAGCCAGATAAAGGCCAGTGCCAAAGGAGCATGGAGTTGAGGCGACAAAAATGAGAAGCCAAAGTGTTGAAAGAGCAGGGGGAGGTTTTCCCAGCCGTTGGCACCAAGGTAGGAGAGGTTGGCAAGTCCTAGATTGACCAAGAGGAGGGCGAACAGTTGACCGAGGCGGTGTGACCATGTGGTGCCTCGGAATAAGTAGTATCCAAGAACAGTTATTACACCAAGACCGCGGTAATCGGTATCGAGAAATTGGGCGAGGTTGTAAGCGATAGCAGTGATCAGGATACCGCTAGCTAATGCGCCCCATTTTGGCAAGATTTGACGGCTTTGGTCAACCAGCCAGATGGTTATCAGGCTGATAACAAATGTCCAGATAACATTCTGAAAGGGGGTATAGCCCCAGGTGCCCTGTAACATGAGATGAAAGGGGAAATCGGAGATGACCGCGAGGGCAGATAATCTTAAAAGATACCGGCGGAAATCTTTGGTGTAGCTGTAGCCTTCTACGATTAAAAAAGCAAAGATGGGAAAGGCTAATCGTCCGATGTAGCGGAGCCACAGAAATTGTGGGAAAAAGACCGCACCTGTGTGGTCAATAAGCATGATTATCATAGCGATGAGGCGCAAGGAAAAGGCGGAGAATCCTTTGAAGGTGTGTGGCATGGTTACTCCTTTCGAGAAGAGTTACGGATTAGATTATTTTTTATTGGTAAAAATGAGGAGTTTGCTAATGAAATAATTGCCAACCACAATCAGGAATTGGGCGATGACGCTCTCAATTTTATTGATCATGGCGAGGTCATGATGAACAAACTGACCAATCAGTTGCGGGTATTTATCAATGAAAATATAGGCCAATATCACATCGAGTGCAAGAGTGCCAAGTCGTGCCAGGAAAAATTTAACAAAACGTGCTTGCCAGCCCTGCTTATTTTGCCGAAAAACAAAGGTATCGTTGACTAAAAAGGCAAAGATAATAGCAGTCATGTTAGCAATAACCGCTGAGTGCAAAGCCGTTTGTTTTAGAAATTCAAATAAAGCAAAGCGGATGCTGAGGTAGACAAGGGTGGTCAAGACACCAAAGAAGAGGTAGCTAAAAATCTCGTTATTAAATAATTTTTTCATACTCAGACTATACCAAAAAAACTAAAAATATGCTACAATAAAAACGTTCGTTTACGGACCCTCGGTGCTTATTTCCCTTTCGCCGAGCATATTAGATGCGGGAAAGCCGCTAAAGGAGAAAAGAAATGAAAAAATTGACAGTTACTGACTACACGCACATGGCTATCGTTGCTGCTATTTATGTTGTGTTGACCATTACACCACCGTTTAATGCCATCAGCTACGGTCCGTACCAGTTTCGGATATCAGAGATGATGAACTTCTTGACATTTTTCCATCGGAAATACATCATCGCTGTTACTGCGGGTGTTGTTATTTCCAACTTGTTTACTTATGGCTTGATTGATGTGGTTGTGGGGGGCTTATCGACCTTAGTTTTCGTTGCTCTGGGAGTTATGCTATTCAAAAAATACCAGAATGAGCGCGTTTTGGGTGGACTCTTTAATAAGGCATTTTTCTATTTTTCCTTATTTTTTGCAGCTAGCATGTTTACCATTGCAGCAGAATTGACTATTATTGCTGGAGCTCCCTTTTTCTTGACTTGGGTGACAACAGGTTTGGGAGAATTGGCTTCGCTTTTAATCGGGTCATTGCTGATTGAGCATTTGAGCCAGCGATTTGATTTGACCAAGTAGTCGATTTGGTAGTGAAGGATATCTTACCAGCCGGTAGATGTCCGTTTTATTTTGGAGGTTTTATGAAACGTTTGATTGAAAAAATGAGCATCCTATCCTTGTCGGTAATGCTGGTGTCAACCTTTGCAGTGTCGCCTGCCTTACCTGCCATGATTGCTTTTTTTGAGCCGTTAGGGATTTCTGGTGCTCAGGTTGAGTTTTTGATTACCGTGACGTCCTTAGCCATCATGGTTTCTCTGCTGGTTAATCCTTACCTAGAGGGCTATCTGCCTGAGCCGGTCATGATTAGTTTGGGATTGGTACTGATAGCTTGCGGCGGTAGTCTACCTTTGGTGACAAGGTCTTACGTGCTGATTTTCTTAGGACGGTTGATTCTTGGAACCGGTCTTGGGTTTATCAATGCGCGAGCCATCAATATTATCAGTAGTCACTATGATGGTCAGGAACGTTTGCAAATGCTCGGCTTTCGAGGTGCAGCAGAAGTGCTCGGCTCAGCTAGTTTGACTGCATTGGTCGGGCTTCTCTTGCCTTTGGGCTGGACAGCCAGTTTTGCCATTTATCTGGTTGCCTTTCTTATTTTGGGGCTGTATCTGGCTTTTGTGCCAAAAACACAGCCCGGTCAGCGCCATCAAGATAGTGACGCAGATGTTCGTTTGCCGAAATCACAGTGGCGACAAGCCATCTTTTTAGGTCTTATAGCGGGTTTTGTTATTCATATCAATACCATGCTGACCCTGAAAATTCCATTACTTGTTGAAGGGCTTGGTCTAGGGACAGCAGCCCAGTCGAGCAGAATCATCAGTGCTATGATGCTGATGGGAATTTTGGCAGGGCTCTCGTTTAGCTTTCTGGTACAACGATTAGGTCGCCAGTTGCTGGGTTTGTCAGTTCTTCTTTTTGCTGGATTAGTGTTGTTGGTTAGTTTGGGAAGTAGTCTTTTAGTGCTTGGAACGGGCGCCATCTTGTCTGGTTTTTGTTACAGCACTGTTCTCACTATCGTGTTCAATCAAGCCTCAGAAGGTGTTTCAGCTCGTCTATTGAATAAAAAGATGACTATTGTTTTGGTAGGCTGTAATCTTGGTGGAGCAAGTTCGTCGATTTTGCCAGCTTTTTTGGAACAAATTTTTCTAAATACTCAGACGATTGTGCTCATTTATGCTGTGCTGTGCTTACTCGCCGGTGTCTATCTATTAGCTCGTCCCTTGAAGCACTCTTAACTAGTCAGGTGGCTGGATGTCCAGCCACTTTTTTAGTGCGCCTAAATGGTTGCCGCACATAAAAAGCCTCTTCCGATATTCTCGGAAAAGGCTTGTTCTCAGTGATTTCCACTGAGAAATAGGGGTTTTTATTTGAGACCGTATTTTTTGTTGAAACGATCCACACGTCCATCTGCTTGCGTGAACTTTTGACGTCCAGTGTAGAATGGGTGTGAGTCAGATGAAATTTCCACACGAATCAGTGGGTAAGTTTCGCCTTCGAACTCAACAGTTTCTTTAGATGGTTTCGTTGAACCACTAAGGAATTGGTAACCAGTTGTTGTGTCAAGGAAAACAACTGGACGGTAGTCTGGATGAATGTCTTTTCTCATCGTAAAAAATCCTTTCTGCCATAGCCCTTTGTGAGCCATAGTTATTAACCATTACATTTTACCAAAAATAGCAGAGCTTGGCAAGAACTTTATCTTAAATTTCCCAAGAAATCTCATAAGCTTGATAAGGGTAATTTAAGCCATAGCCCAGCTTTTCAGCTAATTGGCGAGAAATGAGCGTATGGGCGTCCCATGACGGAGAGAGACCTTGCTCTAAGCATCGCAGGATGAGACGTGCAGCAACCACCGTTGCTAATCCCTTTAAGCGATGGTCTGGATGGGTGCTGATGTCGATTTCGATAGCGTCATCTGTTCGAGCATAAGAGGAAGCTCCTGCTACGACAGCGTCACCAAACCAGATAACCACGCCTAATCCATCTTTGGCATAAGCAGTTGCTGTCGGAAAGTTGCCGACCAAGTCACGCGACCACGGTTCTCTTAAACACTGGTCATAAGCCAAATCATTGAGATACTCTAAACGATAGCCATCAGGTAGGCCATCTGCCAAAATTCTTAACCTAGCTTGATCAAACTGATTCGCAATCATGGCATATCGGGTAAAACCGTGTGCTTTCTCTCCGTAATGATGCTCAATCAGGTTTGCCCATGCATCAGTAGTCGGTACTAGAATGATGTCTTGACCATGACAGTGTTCAACCAGATTGAGCAGTGGCTCTCCTGCCAAAAATCCAAAGGCACCAAATTGCCCGATTCGTGCCAAAACAGATTGAGGATTGTCTGACTGGTCACCCCCAGACATCACCCATCTGACCAGTTAAGCAAGCAGTTAGAAGCACTTGTTCCCACCCGTTAAACAAGTGAGCAATGCTTTCAGGTTTCTCCAAACGTTTAATCATCTTGTTTTCTCCATATTGAGGACAGTTGTTCAGCCATGAGACAAGCAGTGCCAGGTACTGTAGAGTGAACTTGTTCACCGCTTATTTCGCACTTTTTAGACTGGGAAAACTGTGTTTTATCCTGTCTATCGTTTTACAGAATAGTTCGTTTTCATTAACGAAGGATAAAAGTCCCAGTGGTGTAGGCAACAGGTTAACATCAACAAAACCACCTTGGTTGAGTAACCCATGTTAATCTGTCGATAAATAACTGCAACGATGTACTGACCCCCAAAAGTTGGACAAGAAATATTATTGAAAGGATTTAATTCTGTACTGCACAGGACTAAGTCCTTTTAATTTTGTTTTGATTCGTTTGTTATTGTAGTAAAAAATATAATCGC
>NZ_JBGTZB010000044.1:0-11726 GCF_041807825.1 Streptococcus sp. E24BD
GCTTTTTGAGTGCTTCGAACTTTGGTTGAAATGTCTCGACAGTAGCTATCGTTAATTAGACTTTTAATCGGCATGACCAAGTGTGTTTCATTGGTATCAGCCGTCAGGCTATCATAGTGGTCATTGACAGAGATAAACCTAACTCCCATAGCAGGAAAAATTCGCTGGAGGTATTTTCCAGTTTCAATGTAATCCCGACCAAATCGTGACAAGTCTTTGACAATTATAGTATCAATGATCTTATCATTCACCATAGCCATCATACGATTAAAGTCAGGACGATTAAATGTTAATCCACTAATACCATCATCAACAAATTCTTCTAAAATGGTAAAATCATGATTTCTGGCATAGTCTCGCAGGAGCGAGCGTTGGTTGATGATGGAATTGCTTTCCACATTGTCCCCATCATCTCGTGATAGGCGTAAATAAATACAGGCTTGTGTCATATGTTTCTCCTTAACCAGGTATTAGGTGCTTACCGATTAAGGACTGAGGTTCTACTGTTCTATTTTACATCATTTATCAAGACTTGTCCGTTAAAAAATCAAATTTTTTCCAGCTGCCGTCCCAGTAAATCATCTAAAACATCTGTTAGGCTTAATGGTTTATCGGTAACTCGTACCGTCACCTTATAGCCCTCAATCACGACTTGCGGTAAATCCGCACCTATTTGTGTTTTTTCCATAATTCTTAATTCCTTTACGTCAAAATGTTGACCTTAGTGGGTAGAACTGGTTAAGTTCTACATGGGAATCACACCCGCTATCCTTTCTCGATGGCAGCCTAAACGTTTAGAAGTATCATTATCCTCACTTGTATCATGGCAGATAGAGTACCACTCTATTTTATAGTTGATTGTTATCGCTCATATCACAGCGAATCAAACTAAAATGCTCCACAAATGATTAAAGTCCCACCTTGGTCTATTCAGTTGTCAATGAACAGCTAGGAGGGACTATTTTATATTACCATTTATTCGCTTAGGAAAATCTGTTAGACCTAACAAATAATCTGTACTAACATGATAAAGATTAGAAAGTTTAATTAACACTTCAATAGACAGCTGTCTCTCACCTCGCTCAATTTTAGCATACGCTGAATGAGTTAAAATGAGATGGTCAGCTACATCTTTTTGAGTAAAATCATAATCTTCTCTCAAATCCCTTAGCCGTTGGTACATCTAGCTTTCTCCTATGTCCAGTATAAAGTATATTTCATTCTTTTCTTTCAAATTGTCCAAATTGGACAGAAGGAGGTAACAAGCATTGTGATGTAAATAAAAATGCACCAGGTTCCCCCGTGCATTTTGTTGTTTGAAAAATAATCATTCACCCTTAATAACTTAATTCTTGTCTATAAACTCTTTTAAGAAGAGCAACTGTAAGTATGAAAAATACACACAAGACCAAAATACTGCCCTCAATCCCAAAAATACCACCAGTATACAAATCTCGCCCCGTGACATCTGT
Source organism: Streptococcus sp. E24BD (assembly GCF_041807825.1). Lineage (NCBI taxonomy): Bacteria > Bacillati > Bacillota > Bacilli > Lactobacillales > Streptococcaceae > Streptococcus > Streptococcus sp. E24BD. The sequence goes on from NZ_JBGTZB010000044.1 coordinate 1,473, forward strand.
ACAGAAAAAACCACAAGGAATTTTTATCCCACTCACATTCATTCCTAAAGCAATACACGGTAAGCTATTCCATATAAAATGAAATCCACTCCCCAAAGAAAGATTTTTTGTAAAAACTCTGAACAATGACATCAATATCCCAAAAAAGAACAATGTAAAAAATGAGATAATTGTGAAACCACCATTCAAAGAGTGAACAAATGTAAAAGCAAGGGCTTGAATTCCGCTACTAATATACAAGTTAAAACTTTTCAATAAAATCCCAAAAATTTGACCTCTGAATAAGAATTCCTCTGAGTAGCTTTGTACAAAAAATCCGACTATTAATAATAAATATATTGGTGAATTAGGTAAAAAAGAACGACTAATACTAACTTTTGATACTGTTGCAATAGCAAGTAAACAAATCGATAATACAATTGTTCCAATCAACATACCCAATAAATACTTACGGGCATATTCCCCAATATTGATTCGTTTACATAATCGGAATTTATAGGAAAATTGACATCCAGATAATAAGATTAGCAAATTTGAATATTGAAAAACAATATATCCAATAAATTCGACCTTGAGTTTCCGAAAATAGCAAGATAACAAAAACCACTTATTACTTTACAAGAAATAGCATAAAGTAATATCCTAACAGCACTTTTCAATGAATTTCTAATTTCCATTTTTTATAGACGTATTCTCTATCAAATCATCTTTTTTGACTCTACTGCTTAAAATACTAATTGTGAAACAAACTAAAACCGCTACACCTATAGTCAAAAGTACGATAATTAAATTATTCAACTGATATAGGTAGGCTACAAAATTCCCCATAATTGATACAATGATTATAGCAACAATAATGGGGACATTTATTGATTGTGTAATTTGGCCTACCAGAATTGAAGATAACACTACGATAAGTACCAAAAAGCCTGCAAAAATAGTCACGCAGAGGACTTTTAATACATAAACAAACAATCCAGTTGATAAGAAGCCAAGAGAGTGTCCTACAAAATAAAAAATAAGATTTTCAAGCAACAAAATAGGAACTAAACTCAATAAACAATGAATAGATAAAGAAATAATTTTACTTAGGAATATCTCAAATCTGCCACCAGGAAACAAAAATGTAATTTCCCTTGCATTCCCGATATATTCTTTCAATAACAAGCGATTTAAAATGACAACATTATAAATAACAGCTACTGATACTGTTAATGTTGATGCTAAAGTCATTATTCCAGCAGAATCAGTTAAAATAGAGTTTGGCTCAGATTGTTCAAAACGCCCTACCAAACTGAAAAAAATCAAGGCAGACAGGTTGACTAGTATATTTGTCCACATAATTCCTCTAAAATGGCGAATGTGGGTATTTAATTCATAAATAATCTGATCTTTCATACACTGTGTACCTCTTTTATTTCTCTATAGAATTGTTCGAAAGTGCCGAAACCTTGTCGCTTAACTTCCATAACATTTGTGTCAGCCAAAACTTCTCCTTGCTGGATAACAATAAGGTGATCAGTTATCTTCTCTAATTCGGCAAATGAGTGACTCGAAATGATAATTAATTTTCCTTGTTTTTTGAAATCTTTCAATAGCTGCTGAAGCAAAATGATTCCCTCTCTATCCAGTCCATTAAACGGTTCATCTAGTATCAGTATCTCTGGATTATGCAAACATGCTAAAGCAATATTTAAGCGTTGCTTCATACCCAAGGAAAATCTAGAAATCTTATCACCTGAGGAGACATTTAGTCCAAATTGTTTTAGATAGCTTTCAACATCCACAAATGGACAAGAATAATAACGTGAATGATTTTCAAAAGCCTCTTTTACAGTATAAGCTCCAAAGCTATCTGGAAAAGGAAAAACCACTCCAACTTTTTTAAGGAAGTCATTATAATTGAAAGAATTTACGATTTTATCATCAAGAGCAACGGTTCCAATAGGCTTACTTAAGCCCAAAATACATCGGAATAGAGTTGTTTTTCCTGCACCATTATCTCCGATAACACCATAAATTTGCCCATAATTCAAAGTGAGGCAGATATTATTTAATAGCGTCTTGTCCTTGACAACTTTTGTCAAATTAGAAATCAATAACCTACTCATCTTTATTTCCTCCTTGATAATATTGTTAGTGATAAGATAAACCCTAAACAAGACCATGTAATAAGCACAATAAAATTCTGAATACTAACATTTTCTAGCTGAAAGATAGATGAGCGTATTATCTGACTGGATGGTACAAAGGGTAAATAATCATATAAAGTTATCATCCACGATGGTAGCCTATCTGCTGCATAGAGAATCGGAGAAAACAACAATCCACCAATCATAATAAGCTGTGTGACTAAGGAGACAAGATTCGGTGGGAGAATATAGGCAATCGCAAAGCCAACTGACAACAAGGAAAAAATAATCAATAATACAGACAAGGTAGAATTGAGCCCAATTGAAACTTCCAATCCAAAACCAAATTTGCTAATCAATATACTTGATAAAATTCCTGGTAGACATAGTAATCCCCAAATCAATAAATCAGACATCAGTATCTCTATTCTTGAAACAGGCAGAGTTTTCTGATAGTCGTAAATACCATTTTGCTTGGCTTCGCTAATAATTTGAGGTGCTAGCACACAAGTAACGGCAATCACATTTATAGCCATAGCTCCTGTAGACAGATAGAATTTCTCTGCTTGATTAGTTGCATTGGTAATAAATAGAAAACCATAGATAACCGCAAATGATAAAATGATTTGAACAACAACAAAAACCGGAATATAAAACTTGTGACGAAGTAAACTCCATTTTACCAAGCCTCCGAATTTAGATAACCTTTTTTGACTAGTATTCATTTATGTACTCCTCGTAGTCATCAGAGAGATTTTTCAACTTTATCTCGTAACTAATTATTTTATCTGTTTTCAACAAATCAAAAATGACCGATATTACCTCTGTCAAATAGCCATCCTCGACTGTAAACATCAAGCGTTTTTCGACATTATCATATTTCAAATTATCGTGATTCATGAAGTTAGAAATTACTTCTTCATTCGCCCCCGATAGTGACACTTGATGTTTTAGCTGGCGAGCATTTTTTGTTTCTGATACCAGCACATCTCTTTTAATGCGTCCTTTATCAAACAGTAAGTATCTGTCTGCGTATCTCTCCACTTCAAATAAATTATGACTGACGATGATAACTGTGGCGCCACTATTTGCAAGAGAACGCAAGTAACGCCATATCAAGCTCCTTCTAAATGGGTCAACATCATTAGTTGGCTCATCTAGAACAACAATAGATGGGCTATCAACAACTGACATCGCAAAAGAGGTTAATCGCTGAAGTCCACCCGAAAGCTTTTCGCCAGGCGTATGCTTCCATTTGCTAATCTCCAAAAAATCAATCAATTCTTTGGTACGGCTTTCAATCAAAGAAGAATTCATTCCTTTTACAGCACCAATACATTCGATCGCTTCCTCTACTGTGACTCCCTTAATCGGAACTTGAAATTGTGGCATGGAGGAAACAAGTTCTCTCGCCCTTCCTGGATGATTGGTTACATCTACTCCTTCAATATGTATTGTTCCCTCATCTGATGCTACTGTACCATTTATTTGATTCAAGAAGGTGCTCTTTCCAGCTCCATTATGACCTATAATTGCAACAATCTGACCACTATAAAAAGTAATACTAATATCATTTGTAACAATTTTTTGACCGTAAGACTTTTTCAAATGACTTACAACAATAGTTTCTTGCTTCATAAATACCTCACAATTTTTGCTATAAAAAATAAAAGAAGTAAAAATACTAAGATAGTTATAATAACGCTAAAGATACGAACTACTCTCCATACTATCTTTTCTTCATTTGTTAAAGAGTCTCTACTATTATCAAAATCATTTTTTAAAAATGGATTATCCAATAACATATATATCAGTAAGCGACCATCTGTATGTTGTGTTAGTCTTAACTGCCATAGTAGTCTAAAAATCATAATATAGATAGACATGGTTATATATGCATTGAAATAATAATCACTCATTAGGAATAAACCAGACAGGATAACACTGTCAAGCAATGGACCTGCCAAAACAGCCATGATTCTTTCAAAAAGTGGCCAAATCCAAACATGTGTCAAATCAACTGTTGCTATTGATTTTTTCCAAGAAAAGTGTAAAACTCTACATAGACCTGTAACATTATTTGAAAACAAAATATGCATTCCCTCGTGTATTATTGTAGTAAACAGGGAAAATAATATTCCAAATAGTAATAGTAAAACTTGGTTCACTCTACCAAAATCATATTCAAGAAAGGGGAGATTCGTTATACAAAATAAATTGTAAACTATAGAACTTCCTCCAAAAATGATTACAAAAATTCTAAGAAAAATTAGGTAGGTATTATCAGGTTTAGGGACAGAATTACCACTTTTAAAGAAATTATTCTCTTTCAATAATTCAAATAAAGGCTCGTCACTTAAATGATGATGTAACGAATCTATAATAGATTCATTCCAGGTAATTTCATCAAATACTAATAATTCTGAACCTGTTGAATAGAGCAAGTAATCATTTCGACGAGTTTTCCTAAAGTAAATTTCTTGATTGAGTGACTCTATAACAATTACTTCAGTATTATTTTTTGTCATAGTATCTGAAAATTTCCCACTTTTGAGCATCTCCATTGCCACATGTTGGGCAATCGTCAGCGTATCGCTCCCAAGATGGATGAGTAAACGAAGAACCATCTTCATAGTTAATCTCATATTGTGTACTGAGGCTACTTGGTCTCGCATAACCTGTTAGGACACGAACTGCCTCATCAACAATAGCTGCTGTAAGTTGAAAAATAGCTGGTGCATAAGCAATTGTTGGTGGATTAAAATCAATATTTCTAAAGCCTACAAACTGCTCTACAAATTTATCATCATGTAAAGTATAATGGATATTCAAACAATCAAAACAACCAGTCACTTTAGGAATGACAGAAAATACCCGTCCCCGACTAACCTGCGAAGCACCGAATACACAAGGTAAACCTGCTTTAATAATCGCTTGGTTTACTGTTTTTTGTGCTTGGAAAGGAGGTTCGTCAATAACGCAGATGACCAAATCAATACCTTCTGTAAATTCTAGTACATCTTCTGGTGTCTCAATTTTCTTGTTAAAACCTTCGACATTGATTGTAGAATTCATTTCTCGTAATGCATTAACTGCTACATCTACTTTAAGTTTCCCTAAATCAGACTCTCTATACAGCAACTGTCTACCCAAATTACTTCTCTCAACTCTATCATAGTCCACAACTCGTACTGTTTTTGGTCCTAATCCTGACAGTAGTGTCAAAATGTTTGACCCACCACCTCCAAGTCCAAGAAGTAAAATTGAGCTGGAGCTAATTTTTTCTTGTATGTCTATTGGATTTCGGTCATAAGTCATGTACCTACTGAAATAACTAATATTTGGATAGTAACGCTCATCTAAGTCATCCAAGACTTTACTAGGAGTCTCTTCAATCAGATTCTCTGCACTAAGAATATCCAAGCCATCTACGACATCTTCTGCCGTTAAATCTGGAAATCTATCAATCATATGCTTGATAATTTCACCCATCTCCCTACCATCCAGAACCTTTACCAACTCAAGCAACTTTCCTTCTGGGTCTTCAAACTCAGTCGTAATAGAAAGTTGAGCTCCAATGCGAAATAATTCATCATTTAATTGATATACTGGATAAATAGGTTTTACTCTTGGTCTAATGTATTGAAAGTTCATATTTTACCTCTATCATAAATACTGTAAAATGAAAACGCATGAATAATACTTCCATGCGTTTAACAAAATTTTGTACAAAATTTTTAACAAATTGCGAGCTATTTTAGTGCAACAAATACACTTCTACAAACTAATAGTTCGCAGAACCGCATGTGACAACGTCACAATAAATCAGACAATAATCCACCAAGCTGTAGCATTAGCACTTTCAGCTTTACGTACTTTGATGTTTTTCATACGCTTGTTATCTCCTTTCTAAATTGGTTGGTCGACCATTTTAAGTAGGGCAGACTTGCCCTACTACATACCGCCGGTATGTAGATTAATAGTAACATACTTTTGGTATGTTGTCAATAACTGTACTGGAAATTTTTGTTAATTTTTTTACTAAGGAATGTTTCTAAAAAAATTAGCATCAAAATACAACGAACAAAATGATTAGGCAAGTTATATAAAAATGTGTTATAATTGTTATTTAGTTACTCTGTCAACAATAATAATTTATTGATTTTATTGACATAAATAAATTGAAAGGAGAGTTATTTTATAGAATATGGAAAGAACCAAAGAAACGATACTTGAGGTCGCAACTAACCTTTTTTTAACTAAAGGATACGAGCAAACTAGAATTTCTGATATTATAAGTGGCTTAGATGGTTTGACCAAAGGAGCAATTTATCATTATTTTGAATCTAAGGAAGATATTTTTGAGGCAGTTGTCAAAAAAATTGGTTTACAAAACAAAATAACGTTTGATAGGATAAAATTTTCCAAAGATTTAACAGGTTCTGAAAAAATAACACAATTAGTGTCTCTTAGTATAGCTAACGGCAACATGGAAACTATAACTACCATTTCGCCTAAATTACTTGATAGCCCTAAATTACTTGCTTCATTTTTAGAACAAATACAAGAAATTACAATACCTGAATATTTCTACCCCATTATTACAGAAGGTACTCAAGATGGATCAATAAGGACGGAGAATCCTCAACAGCTTGCTGAATTGATAGCCATTCTACTCAATATTTGGCTAAATCCCTTGATATTTGAAAATTCTAAAGCTACCATTGTCTCAAAAATAGATATGCTAAATAAATGTTTGGAAAGCTTCAACATTAAGTTTAATATCGATATGTAGCCAATAATGCACTTAGGAATTTTCTAAATGAACTTCTACTTTCTTTGTCATATACTTATACACTACTAAAAACTCAATATCTATCTCATATCTTAATGGTTTGACAAAGAGAGAATAGACCTCCAAAATCTATTCGAGACCTACTTCGCTTTTACTTGGATGGCCTTTACGGTCAAGGAAAGATAGAGACTGACTAATCGTCTGAACGAATTTCTCTAGCCTTCTAATCTTATATTCGTAATCATCTATCCATTTCATCATGGATTTTTGATTTTCTGCTATTTCTTTCTCAACCTGCTCCAGTTTAATGGTCGGTGTCAGGTTCATCTTGGCATAATCATATTTTGCCAGTCTTCTATTTTCTGGGTCTGAGTTGTTGAGATTGATTAAAACCTCTGCTACCTTGTTAAGATGAGCAACCTTATCCTGCAAATCTGTAATGGTCAAATCTAGCTGGGCGATGTCCTTGATTAACTCGTCTTTGATTTCCTGATAAGATTGGTTGTTGAGGTCTAACTCAATGAGAAGATTAACCTCTGCGATTTTCTCTTTAAGACTGGCAATCGTTGGCCGCCTGCGTTTAGGGATATGCTTGCTGTCGTGAGTGAGTTGACGAATTAGCTCACGGCCTCTCATGTAACGATTGAGGTCTGAACTTTCTTTGTTGTAGATGAAAAACTGAGCGGTCTCACGGATAAAAACATGGTAGGTCTTGCCCTGCTCGCTCTCATGAATATCCAAGTTACGGTTCGGGATAAAGACCAAGCCGTCTTTTTTGATGCCGTAAGTCATCTTGATGAAGATGCCGTCCTTGACCAGCTTGTCAAGCTGGTGGTCTACTAGAACAACTTCAAACTCCTGAATCTTATCTCGCTTCTCCTTGAAATCCTTGTAGGCTGCCAAGAGTTCTTCACTAGGGAGCTTGTCCTTGTCCTGCTCTTCTTGGTAGGTTTCAAAGTCTGAGACCAGATTAGTCAAATCAGGGTCTGGTATGATGTCTCTGTTATCAAAATACTCTTCAAAAAACTGGACATCGTAGAGGTGTTTTGTGCTGACCTTTTTATTCTCAATGGAAATGGTTCGGTCGTCCTCTTTCAAGGTAAAAGTCACATGCTTTTTCTTTTGAGAGATTTTTAGATTTAACTGCTCTGCTATTTCCAAAAGATGAGAGAGGTCACGTGCTCTGGGCAAGATAAAATCCAGTCGCTGCTCAATGGCTCGTTTGGCAAAATGCTCTCGGAAATAGTCCTCGGTGTAGGGCTGTCGCTTATCCAGCTGATTGCCGTGAATGACCTGCTTCATGTCTCGATCGGTCATGAAAAATCTGGCGTGCTTACGAGAGAAATCCATCTCCACGTTGAGAGCGGGAGCCTTGGCCATAAAGTCTTCAAAGCTCTTGCTGTTCTCCATCAGAAAATAGAGCCGCTGCTTGAGTTCAAACTTGTGATTAGTCTTTCGATAGGTTTCAAACTGCTCATGCGAGTAACGATTGGGCGGGAGAATTTTTGCTCCTGCTTCCTTGGCCAAGCGGTCAGAAATCAGGCGAAGGTTTCTCTCTTGGGCATAGTCCCATTTGAGCTTCTTGTACGAATTGAGGTCAATGGAATTTATCAGGATATGGTTATGGATATGGTCTTTATCGGTGTGGGTTGTGACGATGAAACGAAAGTTGCCCCCTGTCAACTCCTTGATAGTCTCGTAGCCAATGCTGTTAATCTCTTCAGCTGTCAGATTATCTTCAGGAGAAAAGGACTGAATCATTTGATTGAGGTTGTTTCCGATACGTTTTAGTTCAAAGACCAGCTCTTCATAGTTACTGGTATCAATGGTCAAGAAGGTCATGTTGGGATTGAGCAGAACCTTTCTGGCATAAGCAGAGAAATTTTTACAGCCACTCTGTCCGATACGGTCGTTCAAAGTTGCCAACTCCTGGTCTGTCAGAAAGACTTTTTTGAGGTTAGTACGGTAACGGTTTTCCATATCTAGCCTCCCATGTACTTGTCACGAAAGTCTGGACTGAGTGGGATAGCCTTCTCGACTTCTGCCATCAACTCCTGAACACAAGTCAAAATAATTCGCAGGTGCTCTGCCGTAACCTGCTGGGTCTGTTCGGCCATGATAGTCACTTGTAAAATGTCTCGACTGATTTGTTCAACCTTCTGGGACTGCCAGAGGGTAAACCAGTCCGTCACTGACTGCCTCCCTTCGACTAAATCCATCAGCTTTTGACGGACAAAGGGGGAAAACTGGTCAGCGTGTTCTTGCTTCATCAGCTTCTGGATCTGCTCCAGTTCCTCTGGTGTCAGATTGATTTCCTTGCGGATAATGCGGTAGTGGTCTGTCATCTTATTGTCCTACTTCTCTACTTGCTACTATCGGGTTAGCCCCGATACCGTATGGAATACGGGGGCTTCCTAAAAGCCTCAACGCTTCGCTTTTCGGCTTTTGCGAGCTCAGTTATTGTGTCCACAATAACCCAAAATCTAATCGCCAGCTGAACCAAAACCTTACAGGTTTGTCAGCCGACGATAAGAAACTATGGTGGCTTCGCCCCCAAACCCCCAAATAAAAATGACTAGCAACAAGCTAATCATTTTCAACTTTTTGTAAGATGTCATCAATCTGTTCAAACACTCCAATGGCTTTATCAAATTTCTGTGGAACTTCTGTATAAAGCAATTCCTCATGTAAGCTTTCATAATTTTTTCGAATATCAGGCGCAATAAACAAAGATTTCCAATTCTCAAAAGCAAACGGTGTATCAGGATTATAGCCCTCAATATGATTTTTTCGCTTTCCGATATAGAACTGATCTGTCCTCTTAGTAAGATGAAGCAATTCCTTCAAGGCTGCTTCATCTGATAAAAAGTTCTGAATGTCTGGATGCCCAAAAAGTTGCACCACATCATAAATATGCCGAACTTTCCTCAATAAGTCTTGATTGAAAGCGTGTCGTTTAACAGCCAAAACCTTATCTAAAAATGTTCGTGTAATATCCAAAACATTGACTTCGACAAGTTCAAGTTCAAATTCTTCGATGACATCAAACTTACTATTTTTCTCTAAATAATCTTGGATATAGGTTTGGAGTGTCATCTTCTGACTTGGTTCTGGTCTAATAGTGCTTCCTATTTCTAGTTTAATCCGATAATCTGACCCAATGTCATCTAACCAGACGAGAGAACTTTTAGCCACCTTACTTCTTTCATCAGGTAACTTTTGAATAGACAAGCCAGACCACAGCACTTCCTCGATTTTCTTAAGAGCCCTATCTTTTTGTTTCTCGCTAAGCTCAGTATTCAAAAATGTTAAATCAATATCCTCTGA
>NZ_JBGTZB010000045.1:0-10847 GCF_041807825.1 Streptococcus sp. E24BD
CGATTATATTTTTTACTACAATAACAAACGAATCAAAACAAAATTAAAAGGACTTAGTCCTGTGCAGTACAGAATTAAATCCTTTCAATAATATTTCTTGTCCAACTTTTGGGGGTCAGTACATTAAAAGACAGTTAGCTAACTGATTAGCGTGGTTTTTTCATGTTCAGTCCACTTTTCTCACAAAAACGAGCTGTTGAGGATTGGAAAGTTCTTCTCTATAGTTGAACTGTTCGAAGCTTAGCTGTTTCAGTTGCTCAAGGGTGTTGACGTTTTTTTGTTGAGCTTGCTTGAGGAAAAGACCACGTCCTTTTTTGGAAATGGTAGAATGCGTTTTGAGCTGTCCAGCTTTTTCCTCATGGAAGAGCACTCTGACAAAACGCTCTTGAACAGTCGGTGAAAAGACTGTTTCAAACTCGCTTGAGAGGAGAGAAATCAAGAGGTCTTCGCCGCTGACAGTTTGGTCGTAGAGTGGGCGCCAATAGGTTTTGAGGGAGTGACCGTCAATCTTGAGGTGCTGTTGGAAATCTAATCGATGCTCTGCGATGGGGAAAGTCGCCCCAATAACCCCATAGAGGGCGCTGGTGATAAGGACATGTTCTGATAGGTAGTCAAGGTTCTTGCGATCAATTTGGCGGTACATGAGGCCGTTGAAAAGCTGAATGGCTGGATAGGTGGGCGCCTTGTTGCTCGCTAGTTGTTGCCAGCGGACTGCTTCTCTCTCGGCAGCAGTAGGGGTGATCTTGTAGAGGGCGCTCAACTGATCAACAGTTTTTTGCTTCATTTGGTCAATAATCGCCTTGGTCTGAGGCAGCAAGGCCTGAGACAAGGCTGTGTTTGGGGTCACCATTTCTTTGGCGGTAGGAATCAAGAATTTCATGTGTTTATTGTAAACAGAAAGTTTTCCTCTGTCAAGCGAGGTTTTCCACAATATTGTGGAAAACTATGTGAGTCATGTGGAAAAGAAGAACTCAAATCAGCGTGAGAATTCCAGAGATTTATGGGAAAAAATAAGGAGTTATCCACAAGCTGTGGATAACTTGATTTGAGAGAAGAAAGAGCGAGTTGACCAGTGGATGCAAAGCTTTCTTGCCTATCTTTGATGTCCTCAACTGTAAAATGACATAGAAAGTGGGCAGAAAGCTGTCCTACATCAGCGCTTATTGAATAATGAATTGACCTCTTCACAACTTCAACCTTTAATGGAGGTGAAGAGACAATCTTTCATACTAGAAAATGAATATCAGCTGAAGAGATGGCTGATTGAGGAAGCGATATTTACCACGGCTATCAGGTCTATTTAACGGTTGTCGCTCAGGGTTTCTGATCATCAAAGCTCTAGCAACTGGGTTCATAAGCACGACAGTGCCCATTAACTTGTAAAAGGGAACTCTGGAGCTGGCTCAGCCGATAAGACTGGCTTTCCAAAGATGTGTCTTGTTCACTAGACGATAATAAAAAGGAGAGACTAGGACTTTTGTCCCAGCCTCCATCTGATATCAAAAAGAAAAAGCTGTATTGGTACCGGTGATTCACGTTTTGTATTGAACCCGCGCAATAAAAGCAGGTGGGCGACGCGTGTTTGACTGAGTTGCTTCTGGGTGAGCCAGCTTGCATACCGTCAAACATCCTTGTCTCCCGAAAAATACAAAAAATAGTCGGTCAACACTTAGATGTGAATTCGTATACCACAGCAATCTTTATAAGTCTATGATACCACAAATTAGGCAGATGTCAAGTCTTTTTTTGCAACCGTTATCAACTTTTTTTTAGCTTATCAATAGCGTCCTTGGTCGCAGCCAGAGCGCGCTCGTATTTGCCGGTTTGGTTTGGGGTAAAATAGCTGGCGCTTTTGAGCTTGTCTGGGAGGTACTGTTGGTTGACCCATTTTTCTGGGTAGGCGTGGGGGTAGAGGTAGCCCTGAGCGTGACCGAGCTCCTTGCTGCCAGCGTAGTGCCCATCGCGCAAGTGTTTTGGAATGGGCAGGTGCCCATTGGTCTTGAGGTCGGCGATGGCGGCGTCCATAGCTAGGTAGGCAGAGTTGGACTTGGGAGACAGGGCTAGGTCGATGACGACATTGGCAATTAAGATGCGAGCCTCGGGGAAGCCGATTTTCTGGGCGGCTTCAAGGGCAGTCATGGTGTGAATTTGAGCATCTGGATTGGCTAGTCCAATGTCCTCATAAGCGATGACGGTCAGGCGTCTGGCAAGGCTGGGCAGATCCCCTGCCTCAATCAGGCGGGCGGCGTAGTGGAGGCTGGCATCGACATCACTGCCTCGGATGGATTTTTGCAGGGCGGAGAGGACATCGTAATGCCCATCGCCGTCCTTGTCCATGGTGATGTAGGAGCGTTGTAGGCTGTTTTCCATGATGTCAAGGGTGATATGTCGGACACCCTTGTCGTCTGGCTGGGTGGACAGCACTGCCAGTTCCAGTGAATTATAAGCTGACCGCAGGTCGCCGTTGGTCGCTGTGGCGATGAAATCTAGGGCCTGCTCCGCTATGGTCACTGAAAACGCAAAGCCTCGCTTAGGGTCATCCACTGCACGGCGGATAGCGGTCTTAATTTGGTCCATCGTCAGGGGCTCCAGCGCAAAAATCTGGACGCGGCTGCGAATGGCGGGCGTGACGGAGAAAAAGGGATTCTCGGTGGTGGCGCCAATCATGATGATGTCCCCATTCTCAAGGAGTGGCAGGAGAAAGTCCTGCTTGGTCTTGTCAAGGCGGTGAATCTCATCAAGCAGCAGGACTAGACCACCTGAAAATTTAGCCTCTTCAGCGATTTCTTGGAGGCGTTTTTTACTGTCGGTGGTGGCATTGAAGGTGCGAAAGGCGTACTTGGTCGTGCCTGCTATGGCGGAGGCGATAGAGGTCTTGCCGATACCGGGCGGACCGTAGAGAATCATGGAGGAGAGGAGTTCGGCTTCAACCATGCGACGGATGATTTTGCCAGTGCCTACTAAGTGTTCCTGACCGATGACATCGTCAATGGTGCGTGGCCGCATGCGGATAGCGAGATTGTGGGGCATGGGAAGTCCTTTCTAGTCCCAGTTGATGGTGATGTCGAGACCGATTTTGTCAGCGAAACGAAGGATGGCTTTTTCTCGGTCTTTAGTTGATAGGGTAGTATAGAGAAAGATACCGGTATCCAGCTCAGCACAACGAGGTCTACCGTTCTTTTCAAAGCTCATTTCAGTTCCAAGCGGTTGTTTGTAACTCGGCTTACCAGATACAATCTGTTCTCGTATCATTTCTGCGTAGAGAGGGTGATGGAGAAGCGTTTTGAACAATTCGATGTGATTGTGTCGAGCACTTTTCCCGGGAATGCTTGTACCATCAGGTAAGCTGATAGAGAGATGAGTAGGAGTAGTCTCTGATAGAGTTTCTGGCTCTGAAATAGTATTGTCAAAAATGTTGATATTGGCAATATTTTCTAAAATATCTTGTGTGATGTTCCAAACTTGCTTGGCTTGAATTTCTTTGGTTGGATCAATCCAGGAGGTATTCCCCTTAGTGGCGTTTTTTATGGAGAAAGTGGTCTCTTGAAAGTCCTGAATCAACCGACTTTCAAGATAGTCCAACTGAGACTTATCCAGTCGGCCATCTTCTCGACCAAATAAAATCATCTGTGTCCACCACTCTTTTTCTCGTTTATGAATGGACAAACGCTGGTAGAGATTGGTGGTTTGACCAATATAGCGGGTGTCTTCATCAATGAGAATATAGAGACCTGCTTGCTGGGCTTGTGGTAGGTCTTTTAAATACCCCATGTCTTTCCGCTCTGCAATGACAACAAAGGCCGGTTCTTCACGATAAATAGCGATATTGTCTGGCTGACGGTCTGATACAATCACAATGTGTTTCATGGTCATATTCTCCTTGGTCTTTCTCTCTATTATACCAAAAAACACTGCCAGAAGCAGTGCTTTTACTTGTTTAGTTGTACTGAATGGTCACGGTGTCTTCGGCGTCTTCCATCAGCTGTCGTGAGGTTTCCAACTCCTGCAGTTGTTGCAGCTCTTGCCCTGAGAAATAGCTGGTATTGAGATAGTGTAAGAAGGGCGATAGAGATAAGATAGCTTTGTCAAGTAGGAGATCATATCCCTCAACTGTAAAAGAGATGGCTGACCAATCGTCTGTCTCAAACTGGGCTAATAAATCCGTACGTGCGGCTTTGGCTTGTGGTTCTTCGGATTTGTAGAGCAGGTTGTCTAACTGCTGTCTGAACCCAGCTTTGTCCTTGATGAGGTCGTTGAGGGTAAAGGGTGATCCATCTGATTTAGTGTAGAACTGCTTGACGGTTTGTTCGTCTGAAAGCTGAACGTCTAGTCCTTTGGTGCGATAGGTACGTTGAATCAAATCATAGGCAAGGACGTTTTCCAGCTTTGTCTTGCTTGTTTGAGGGTAGATGACCAGTCATTCTTGGTTTATCAGAGACTGCCTTTGTGGTTTGATGTTGTCGATATAGGAATCGACCTGCTGGCGAATGCTGCTTGTCTCATCAGACTGACTGAAAAAGATAAGCTCACTCTCAAAAGCCTGAGTTGCCCGCTGCCCAATAGCATTGATAGTTGGAATATCTGTGATAATCGCTGTGTTTAGCCTCTCAAATTCCTTGTTAAAGAGCTGTTTTTGCCAGTAACGTCCCCCGATAACCGCAAGCCCAGATAGGGCAAGAACGAGTAGTAGACCAATGATAAGACGATAACGTTTCATGATTTGGACCTCCTTTTCTGATTTTATTATAGCATATCCAAGTTTATTTGCAAACGCTATCTTTTTGCTGTGTTGCTGAACAATTAGCGGGTGCTAGAGAGCTCAATAAATGGTATAATAGATAGGAACAAAGTAGATTAGGGGGAGTCCAAACAAGCTAACCCAAACAGAGAATGGAGAACACAATGAGTAAATACGGATTTTTAAGTGTTTTAGAGGAAGAGTTGGACAAGCACTTTTCCTACGATTTTGCCATCGACTGGGACAAGAAAAATCATTCGGTCGAGGTCAGCTTTGTCCTTGAAGCAGGGTTGCCCGAGGGCGTCTCTTTGGAAGATAGCGGAGCAGATGATGAGGGCGTGGCTCTGGAAGAGTTTGTCCTCTTCTACCACCCAGACAAGTCCAGTTTTGACCCAGAAGACTACCTGGTCGCTCTGCCTTTTGACCCGAAAAAAGGCTTGTCACGACAGTTTTTGAGCTACTTTGCCCAGTTCCTGCAAGCCACCGCCGACCAAGGCATGGACGACTTATTGGACTTCCTTGCCGATGACACCGCCGATGAATTTGCCATGGTGTGGAATGCGGATGAATTTGAACAAGGCAGAGATGAATTCGAAGAGACAGAGTGGTATGGGTATCCGAGGTATTAGTGTTGATGGATTCTAGAAAATTATGGATGAGGTAGTTGATTTTATATGAACATTACTTACATTGTTGGGAACGGATTAGATATTCAATATGGATTAGCAACACGCTATAAAGATTTTTATAATTATCAAAAAACTATTTATGAAGAGAAGAAAGCTTCAAAAGGTTATCACAATTATATCTATGAAAATCTATTTCTCGATGAAGTGAATGATTATGAAAATTGGTCTGATTTTGAATTTTCAATTGGGAAACTAACGAAAGAAAATCAAGAAATAGTTTTTAGTGAAGATTCTAAGGAAAAGTTTATCGAAGATTTTGCTGATGTTATTGATGATTTAAGAGAATATTTAAAGAGTGTTGAAAATTCTCTGGACGATATTGATGTAATGATTGATTTTAAAAAAATAATTGAAAAAATTATTGAAGATCTTCCTGAATTACACAGAACAGTAGTTCGTCAGCAATTTAAAAAATACTCATCGGATCACATTTATATAGAAATATTAACACTTAATTATACTAGTATTCTTGACAAACTCTATGAGAACTCTACAAAGTCATTTAATTCTCCTTTTTCAAATAATTATTATTGCTATATGAAACCCCCTACTCATGCTCATGGAACGCTAGTCGATTGTGCAATTATGGGCGTTAGTGATTCGGATCAAATTTCTACAGAATTTTCAGGAGAACATCAGGGATTTTTAATAAAGTCACAAAGTTTATTGAGTAATCGACAAAATATGGATGTTAGAAATACTCAAATTATTCAAAACTCGCATCTCATTATTTTGTATGGTGTATCTCTAGGTTTAACAGACCGATACCTTTGGAATCAAATTGCAAACAAATCAATAACTGACAATATCCCAATAATTATTTATAACTATGTTGAAAACTTTGATGCAGGAAACCCTATTAGACTAAAAAGACAATATAAAAATTTTGAAGATCGATTTATCAATAATTGTGGAATTGATATGGAGAATGAGAAATTGTTGAGAGAAAATATCATTACTGTAATTGGAAAAAGTATTTTTGAATTAGAATAACGAGGAACAACAATGACCAACTGGCAAGAACTAACCATCACCGTTGACCGTGAGGCACAAGAGGCAGCAAGCAACCTCCTGATTGAGCTGGGAAGTCAGGGCGTGATGATAGAAGACAGCAGGGACTATCTGGACAAGGAAGACCTTTTTGGAGAGATAATTCCGGAGGTGGCACAGGATGATCGTGTGACCATCACAGGCTACTATCCTGACACGCAGGACTTGGCTGCTATTAAGACCAGCATCCAGGCAGGGCTAGCAGAGATGGTGGAGGCTGGGCTTGAGCTCGGCGAAACAACGCTTGCTAGTAGCGAACTCGCCGAGGAAGACTGGGCGGACAACTGGAAAAAATACTACGAGCCGACCCGTATTACCCACGATTTGACCATCGTGCCCAGCTGGACAGACTATGAGCCGACCGCTGGAGAAAAGGTTATCCGTCTCGACCCTGGGATGGCCTTTGGGACAGGGACCCACCCGACCACCAAGATGAGCCTCTTTGCCCTATCGCAGGTCTTGCGCGGAGGTGAGACCGTCCTTGATGTCGGCACAGGATCAGGGGTGCTCTCCATCGCTAGCTCCCTCCTGGGCGCTAAGGAGATTTTTGCCTATGACTTGGACGAGGTGGCGGTGTGCGTAGCAGAGGAAAATATCCAGCTCAATGCCACCACAACCAACATTACCGTCAGCATGGGCGACCTGCTCCGAGGGGTGACGCAGGAGGCTGATGTCATCGTGGCCAATATTTTGGCAGACATCCTGATCCATCTGACCGCCGATGCCTATCGTCTGGTCAAGGATGAGGGCTACTTAATCATGAGTGGTATCATCGCGGACAAGTGGGAGATGGTGCGTGACAGTGCGGAGAGCGCAGGCTTTTTCCTTGAAACCCAGCTCATTCAAGGCGAGTGGAACGCCTGCATTTTCAAAAAAACCGCCGATCGCTCAGGCGTAGTGGGAGGCTAGATGCAGCAGTATTTTGTACATGGCAGAGCGCCGCAGGAAGGGCTGGTGACCATCACGGATAAGGAGACCGCCAAGCACATGTTTTCCGTCATGCGCTTGCAGCCAGACGATGAGGTGGTGCTGGTGTTTGACGATGCCATCAAACGCCGTGCCAAGGTTATCAGCAAAGAGGATCAGACCTTTGAGCTGGTCGAAGACTTGGCAGATATGGTCGAACTTCCAGTCTCTGTCACCATTGCGGTTGGCTTTCCCAAGGGAGATAAGCTGGAGTTTCTGGCTCAGAAGGTCACCGAGCTAGGTGCTAGCCAGCTTCAAGCCTTTCCTGCCGACTGGTCTGTCGTCAAATGGGACAGCAAAAAACTCGCCAAAAAAGCTGAAAAACTGGAAAAGATTGCCCTCGGAGCTGCTGAGCAGTCCAAACGCAACCGTATCCCAGCTGTCCAACTCTTTGAGACCAAGACCGCCTTTCTCCAGCAACTGACAGACTTTGACCACATCCTCATCGCCTACGAAGAAGCCGCCAAGCAGGGTGAGACTAGCCAGCTTGTCCAAGCCCTAAGCAAGATGCAAACAGGCGACAAGCTCCTCTTTGTTTTCGGACCAGAGGGTGGGATTTCCCCAGCAGAAATCGACCAGCTGACCGCTCTAGGCGCAAAAACGGTTGGTCTTGGTCCTCGTATCCTCCGAGCTGAAACCGCTCCGCTTTATGCTTTGTCAGTAGTGAGTTATGCCGTTGAGTTAAAAGGAGAGTAGATGACAAACCAACTGTTCGCCATTGGCGATGTACACGGAAAATATAGCTTATTGCACGACTTGTTGCAAAAATGGGACAAAACGACCCAGCAGCTGGTCTTTATAGGTGATCTCATTGACCGAGGAGAAGACAGCAAGTCCTGTCTGGAGCTGGTCTGTCGGTTGGTGCGTGAGGAGGGGGCAGTCTGTCTCATGGGCAATCATGAGTGGATGTTTCTACGTTACCTAGATGACCCGACAGAGCGGTATGACCACTACCAGCGCAATGGTGGAGATACGACCATCAATTCGCTCTTGGGACGACCGCTGGATGCGCAGGTGGATCCTGTGTCGGATGCGGTAGCGATCGTAGGACAGTATGCTGAGATGGTGGACCAGATTCGGCAGTTTCCCTATCTGTATGAGACGCAGGAGTATCTCTTTGTGCATGCGGGGATCGATTTGAGTTTGCCTGATGTGCGTGAGACAGCCGATTATGACAAGGTCTGGCTGCGCCAACCTTTTCACGAGGGGCAAAACCAGACAGGGAAGCGGATTGTCTTTGGGCATACACCGACCAAATACCTTTTTGATCGTCAGGACTACCTTGACCAAATCTGGACAACAGAAGATGGCAAGATTGGCATTGACGGTGGCGCCGTATATGGCGGTGTCCTCCATGGTGTTGTCTTGGATAAGGAAGGTATCCGTAGGGTTTATTCAGCAGGGGAATCTATTCGTGTTGATTGAACTTTCTGCCGTTAATGTGCTGAAGGGGAAAAGAGTTGTCATATTGATAAAGATAATAAGGATCACGTCTCCGCCACACTGTTGTGGGAGTAGAGATGTGGTCTTTTTTTGATTTCCCAAATCAGTTTACTCACAACTAATAGTTCATGTGCAGAAAAGTTAAATTTTTGCTTGACAAGTTCACGGAATCAGTTTATAATCAAAATATACTTAAAAAAAGCATATATAATTTTTAAAGACATGGAGGTCGAAATGGTCTTGCATTTTCCGATTCCTTCGCCACTTATCGAGTTTTTAGTGCTCGGCATTGTCGCGAAGGAACCCTCGTATGGTTATGAAATTAACCAGCGACTCAAGCAACTGACGCCTATCAAGGAGTCTACTCTCTACCCCATTTTGAAGAAAATGGAACTCAATGCCTATCTGGAGACCTACACGGAGTCCCATCAAGGTCGGCAACGAAAATACTATCGACGCACACCGACAGGTGTGGAACGCTTTGCTTTTTTGGAAGCAGAATGGGAACGGTACAGTCACAGCATCGAAGCAATGGCTAAAGGAAGGAGTTAGGTGATGACAAAAGAGATGTTTTTAGCCCAATTAGCAACTGAGCTAAGCAGTTTGAGTGAGGCGCAATGCCAGGAAATTCTAGGTTATTTTGAGGAATATTTATCTGATTTAGCTGATAACAAGGAAGCCTTGGCTGAGTTAGGAGAACCCAGTTTGGTGGCACAAGAGCTATTGGTTGGTCTAAAAGAGCAGGAGATTCTTTTTCAAGTGCCGCAAGAAATGTCCTCATCTTCTGGTGTGCCAGCTGTTGACAGGATTTCATTGTCTCTGCTGGACTTGGATATCAAACTCATGACGGATGCGGTGGAACAAATCACGCTCAAAATTCCTGAATCATTAAGGTCAGTTATTGAAGTCACAGAAGAAGCCCAGCATGTTTCACTGAGACAGACTGAACCATTGCAAGAACGCTTCAGATTTCATGGGTCGTTCGGTCACCATTTCTTTTCCAATGAGGAAATCAGGCTGATTTTGCCAGCTGCTAACTATCAAGACATCCAGTTAAATAGCCAATTAGGGGACATTCGAGTGGAACAGATTTTTTCTGAACACTTGTCTGTGACGGCGCAAAACGGTGATGTCCTGCTTAAGTCTTGCCAGTTAGGAGAGGCTAGTCTGTCTATAAAAAATGGCGATTTGGACCTTTCTCAAACGAGTGGCAACCAACTGGATGTGCTGTTGCAAAATGGGGATTTGGCAATAGATACCGGGCAATTTGACCAGATTAGCGTTGAAGCTAAAAATGGTGATGTGTCTCTGAAAACTAGTCAACTCAAAAATATCCTAGCTACTCTAACCAATGGCGATTTAGCCTGTGAGACGGTAAGGCTTGAACGCCTGATTGCCAAAGGGCAACGTGGGGATTTTGAGCTACATCAGGTTGATTTTTCAAAAGAAATCGTTGTAGAAACTCAGGCAGGGGATGTTGAGATGACATTGACCACCAATGACAAAGACGACATTTATCTGGATGTTGAGACGGCTTTTGGTGAGTACAAGGTGGATACGCTTGAGGGTCGTGTGACAGGTAGTAACGGATGCCTAGAGTTAGGAGATTCAGCATCTCTACGTCAGATTAGGGCAAAGAGTATGTTTGGTGATGTTGAGATTCGTCGCTAGAGACGGTGGCGGGGTCGGCCAGTAATCGGAGTATTAATAGCGTACCGACATTGTTAAAAGGGATAGCCTTTTGATGGTCAGCCATCTTAAAATCTGTTATAATGAAAGTGCTATCCATTATTTTCTAACAAGGAGAATGCCATGAAATACATCGTCAATACGTCTAATGACCCTGCCTACAACATCGCTCTGGAGAGCTATGCCTTTCGCGAGCTGGTCAATGAAGATGAAATTTTTATCCTGTGGATCAATGAACCAGCCATCATCATCGGCAAGCACCAAAACGCTAT
>NZ_JBGTZB010000046.1:0-10251 GCF_041807825.1 Streptococcus sp. E24BD
GGTAGAGGGGTTAACTCATATTCCTTAATGAGCTCGCTACGTTTCCTGCCAGCTTTGTGAAGGTCAACAATTTGTTGCTTAAAGTCATCACTAAATTGACGACGGATTTTTCTAGACATAGAGTTATCCTGTTTTCTTTAGTGTAGAACACTTTATAAATTCTGTCTAGTTTAGTGTAACCGATTCAGCCTGTTATCCCTTGGTGGAAAACTTAGACATTCCTTTTTACTTTGCGGTTCCCTATTCGTCTTGGCAAGGAGGGTGCAATGAGAACGCCAATGGTTTACTGAGGGAATATTTCTCCAAGAAAACCGATTTGGCTGCTATTTCTGATGGACAATTGGCGAAAGTCTTATTTGACATCAATAACCGACCACGAAAATGCTTGGCTTACAGAACAGCTTTTGAAGCACTATTGAAGGAATTGTGATAAGTGTTGCACTTATTCTTGCAATTTATCTNCAGCTTTTGAAGCACTATTGAAGGAATTGTGATAAGTGTTGCACTTATTCTTGCAATTTATCTTTTAGTAAAAACTAATCACGTCTCCACTATCAAAGTCAGTTCCCTTCACGGTGAGGACGATATCGCCTTCTTGGAGGGTCTTATCCATCGAATGCCCATAAATCCGCAAAACCGGAAGCCATAGGACCGCAATGAGAACAGCGGTAGAGGCAACAGCCATTAGAATATATAAGGTATTTCTCACGATTGCCCAAAATCGCTTACGATAGGTTAATCTATCCAGTTCTGTTGATAGCGATTGAGTTGTTAACTTTACATCAGACATCCGCTTGATCACCTCTCTCTTAAGCTTGAGCCTGAGCTTGCGATTGAATGCTTAGCAGGTAATCATCGGCAGCCTTTTGAGCTGCTTCAAAGACCTCATTCAGAGCCAAAGCTGCCTCAGCAATAGAGCCAGCCTTTTCCAATCGTATCTTTTTTTCATTAAGAGCTTCTTCCAGTGCTAGGATTTTTTGCTCTTGTTCTTCAATGACTTGCTGCTGATGCAACATCATTTTAAGTAATTGTTCACGCTTTAATTTGCGTAACTGGTTCTGTTCCATAACTGTCTCTCTATGCTTGAAGTAGCTGTATGTTATCTGATTGTATTATAGGGTATAGACTTTTGTCAAGTTTTTATACTTTATTTTTCCACTCCCTATACGCCTCAATGTCCTTATGGACTTGTTTCCAGACGGTGGCGATAACGAGAGCATCATCCATCTGACCGAGAAAGGGAATCCAGTCAGGAACGATATCAAGCGGTGATAGGAAGTAAATCAAAGCGCTGACGATAGCGATGATAGACTTGATTGGAACAGTTTTGTACTCACCTTTCCAGTAACTTCTTACCATGCTAATCAAAATCGGAATCGATTTGATTTCCTGACTGACAAAAGGAATCCACTTGATTTTCTTCTCCAATTTCTCCAAAAACGGTTCCATTTTGACGTCATCTTTGAGCAAATCTTCTGCCTTTTTGTAGCGATTTTGCAGTTGCTCAATTGCTTGAGTTTTTGTCATTTTTGTTTTCATAATAATCTCCTTGAGTAATTATAATAAATCGACAAGTTAGAACAACGTCTGTTCTTCCAAGCTAAATCGGACATTCTCCTCAATCCACTTGCGGCGAGGTTCGACCTTGTCGCCCATGAGGGTGGAGACGCGGCGCTCAGCACGCGCTAGGTCATCAATGGTCACCTGAATGAGGGTGCGAGTCTCAGGGTTCATAGTAGTCTCCCAGAGCTGGTCGGCGTTCATTTCACCCAGTCCCTTGTAGCGTTGGAGAAGAGCGCCTTTTCCGAACTCTTTTCGCAAGTCCTCTAGCTCACCGTCCGTCCAAGCATAGGCGATTTTTTCGGTTTTTCCTTTGCCTTTGCTCATCTTATAGAGCGGTGGCAGCGCGATGTAGATATGCCCCGCCTCGACCAGCGGCCGCATGTAGCGGTAGAAAAAGGTTAAGAGTAGGGTCTGAATATGGGCACCATCTGTATCCGCATCGGTCATGATGATAATCTTGTCGTAGTTGATGTCAGCGATATTGAAATCCGCCCCAACACCCGCTCCAATGGTGTAAATCATGGTGTTGATTTCCTCGTTTTTGAGAATATCGCTCATCTTGGACTTTTCAGTATTGATAACCTTGCCTCGTAGGGGTAAGATTGCTTGAAACTTGCGGTCACGGCCTTGCTTAGCAGAACCGCCCGCTGAATCTCCCTCGACTAGATAGAGCTCATTTTTCTGGGCATTTTTAGACTGGGCTGGGGTCAACTTACCAGATAGCAACCCCTTGTCTTTCTTGTTTTTCTTGCCACTTCTGGCATCATCACGCGCCTTTCTGGCCGCTTCTCTAGCATCTCTAGCACGAATGGCCTTGCGGATGAGGTTGCTGGCCGTTTCGCCATTTTCCATGAGGAAAAAGGTCAATTTCTCGCTGACAATGCTATCGACAATAGGACGAGCAAGGGGGCTGCCCAGCTTATCCTTGGTCTGCCCTTCAAACTGGAGATGGGCTTCGGGAACAAGGATGGATAGGACAGCTGACAAGCCCTCACGGTAGTCAGACCCCTCTAAGTTCTTGTCCTTTTCCTTCAGAAGTCCTGTTTTTCTTGCATAGTCATTGAGGCTCTTGGTAATGGCGGTCTTAAACCCTGTCTCATGCGTTCCGCCATCTTTAGTGCGGACGTTGTTAACAAAGGAGAGGATATTGTCAGAAAAGCCATCGTTGTACTGCATGGCGATGTCCACCTGAAACTCCTGCTCCTCTCCTATAAAGGCGATAATGGGGGTCAAGGTTTCCTTGTCTTCATTGAGATAGGCGACAAAATCCTGCACCCCATTCTCATAGTGGAAGCTAGCTTCTTCTCCAGACCGCTGATCCAGCAAGGTCATGGTGACGTTTTTGAGGAGAAAGGCAGACTCTTTTAGACGCTCTGCGATTGTCCCATACTTAAACTCAACCGTGGAAAAAATCCGTGGGTCAGGCAGGAAACGAACGGTCGTACCAGACTTGGACTTAGGAGCGGTACCGACTTTTTCAAGCGTGGTTACGGGCTTGCCGCCGTCCTCAAAGCGCTGGCGATAGACGCTCCCCTCACGGGTAATCTCCACCTCCAACCAGCTAGAGAGGGCGTTGACGACAGACGAACCAACCCCGTGGAGACCACCAGAGGTCTTGTAACCTCCCTGACCGAACTTGCCCCCTGCATGGAGGACGGTAAAGATAACCTCAACCGTCGGAATCCCCATGGCGTGAAGACCAACGGGCATGCCCCGTCCACTATCTGCCACCGTCACTGAGCCATCGGTATTTAAGGTCACACTGATCTTGTCCCCAAAACCTGACAAGGCCTCATCGACCGCATTGTCCACAATCTCCCAGACCAGATGGTGCAGCCCCACGCCATCGGTGGAGCCGATGTACATGCCCGGCCGCTTTCTGACTGCATCTAGTCCTTCCAAAACCTGAATGGCGTCATCATTATAGTTTGTTACGTTTATTTCTTTCTTAGGCATCTATGACCTCCAAATTTGTCATCTCTCTATTTTACCGATTTTTGAGACAAATGGCAAAGTAAAGTTGCTTTTTCTCTCATTTTAACGTTCATTTAGTTTGTTTGTCAAAGTTTTATGGTATAATAGCGCTATGAATAGTTTTATTTTTGGCATCATTGCCTACCTGCTAGGCTCCATCCCAACAGGCCTCTGGATTGGCAAACAATTTTACAACATAAACCTGCGAGAACACGGTTCTGGCAATACTGGAACCACCAATACCTTTCGTATTTTAGGGAAAAAAGCTGGTATTATCACACTACTTGTCGATGTTCTAAAAGGAACAGTAGCAACACTTTTACCCATCTGGTTTGGCATTGACAGCGACTTGGCCCTCCTGATTGGCTTCTTTGCCGTGTTAGGACATACCTTTCCCATCTTTGCCCAGTTCAAAGGCGGTAAAGCAGTTGCCACATCTGCAGGTGTCCTGTTAGGTTTTGCCCCTGCTTTCCTGATTTTTTTGCTAGTGATTTTCTTACTGACACTCTACCTTTTCAGCATAATTTCCCTAGCCAGTGTGACAGCTGCTAGTGTCGCTATCATCGGCGTGCTGACTTTTCCTGCAATGGGCTTTCTCATCAGCGATTACAGTCTGATTTTTACAGGCTTAATCATCACCATTGCCAGCCTTATCATTATTCGTCACAGAGACAACATGGGACGTATCAAGAACAAGACTGAGAACCTCGTCCCTTGGGGGCTTAATCTCAGCAAGCAAACCAAGAGAAATTAAAACAAATGTTAAGCCCCTAAAGGGGCTTAACATTTGTTTTAATTAACGTAAAAGGCAAAGCAATTAGATCTGCCTTTTTTCCTATATCGGTGAAAAGATTAGTTCTTCACATCTTCGGTAGCTAAATCTTCACCAAACCATTTTTTTGAAATCTCTTGGAATTTGCCATCTTCATAAAGCTTTTTGAAGGCTTTATTGATGTTTTCAACCAATGTTTTGTCGGATTTTCGTGCACCGACAGCAAAGTTCTGCCCTTGAAACTCTTTAGAAATGTCGATCACATTATAATGTTCAAGCTCGCCTTCTTCTGTTAGGTAGTAGTTGGCATAGATGTTATCGACCAGCAAACCATCAATCCGATTACTCTTTAAATCGATGAAGGCTTGCGTAAATGTTTCATACTGGGTCGCATCATTATCTTTGACAATATCTTTCAAAATAGCTGGGTTACTTAGGAAGGTGTCGTAACTAGATGAGCCAGACTGTGCTCCCAAAGTCTTATCAGCCATATCAGCAGCTGAAGTAATCTCTGATGACTTTTTGGTGATAATGACGTCAGAAGTCGGCAGGTACGGGTCTGTAAACAAGACTTTTTCAGCGCGCTCCTCAGTTAAAGAGTAACCGTTCCAAATCAGGTCAATCTTACCGTTGTTCAGCTCAGTTTCTTTCAAGTCCCAGTTGATGGGTTGCCACTTGATAGCAATCCCGTACTGATCAAAGACGGCAGTCGCTAAGTCGATATCAAAACCAACATAGTCACCTGACTTGTCCTTGAAGCCCATTGGGACAAATGTCTCGTCAAAACCGATGGTAATAGACTTTTCAGACTCATAGGTCGTCCATTTGTCAGCTGATGTCTCTGTCTTACTGCCACAAGCAGCCAAGGTCAAGCTCGTTACAAGTGCTAAAGCACCCAGATAAAACTTCTTCATAATATTTTCCTCTTCTTTTGTTCAATAGCAGAGCTGGCAAGCGCCTAACTCGGATTTATTTTCAGAATTTGATCTGAAATATGTTCTGCAAAGGCCATGTCGTGGGTGACCACAATTTGGGTCATGCCACGGTCACGATTAGCGATAATCATTTTCTCAACTTCTTGTCGGAGATGGGGATCAAGCGCTGATGTCGGCTCGTCGTAGCCGATGATTTTTGGATCAATCATCATGGCCCGCGCGAGGGCGACCCTCTGCTTTTGACCGCCAGAGAGGGAGTGGGGATAGGCCTGTTGGTGTTCAGCCAGGCCTAGCTGCAGTAACAAGTCACGAGCTTTCTGCTCTGCAATTTCCTTAGACAATCCCAAGGTTTTAATGGGCGATAAGGTCAGGTTCTCCAAAACTGATAGGTGAGGAAAAAGTTGAAAATCTTGAAACACAAAACCGAGGAGATTAGCTGTCTCCAAGTGGTCGATGGGAACAGCTTGACCGTTATAGATAATCTCACCTGAGTCAAGGCTCTCAAGCCCAGCCAACATGCGAAGCAGGGTCGTTTTGCCACCGCCAGATGGGCCAACTAAGGACAAAACTTTACCTTCTTGAACCGTCAGGTTAAACTGGTCGAAAATGATCTTGTCCCCAAAGGTCTTGCTGATATTTTTTAACTCTAACATAAGACCCTCCTCCTACTGGTAATAGTCGAATTTTTGCTCAACTTTTTTAGACAAAATGGTCACAACGCCGATGAAAAGCAGGTAAATGCCTCCAGCGATAAACATCGGAATCAAACTGGCATCACGGTTTGCGGCTGTTTTAGAAGCCAAGAGCAAATCGCCAACCCCAAGCACGTAGACCAAGGAAGAATCCTTGACCAAGTTGATCACTTCGTTGAAAATGCTAGGCAGAACAATCTTGACCACCTGCGGTAAAACAATATGGACAATAGTTTGAACAGGGGTCAAGCCCAGAACCTTGGCAGCTTCATACTGCCCCTTCGGAATAGCGGCAATTCCACCACGGAAAATCTCAGCAAAATAAGCTGCATAGTTCATGGTAAAGGCAATGATGGCTGCTGGCATCCGATCAAAAGTTATCCCAACGCTCGGCAAAACATAATAGAAGAAAATCAACTGCAAGAGCAAGGGAGTGCCGCGCATTATCCAGATGTAGATATTGAACAGCCAGTTAATAATCTTAATGTTTGAACGCATCAAAAAGGCAACCAAAGCGCCTAGCGGAATAGATAGGGCAATGACAATGAAAAAAACCTGTAAGGAAACCAAGGCGCCCTGTAATAAACTAGGTAAAATGTCTAATAGGTAAGCCATACGCCCTCCTAAATGTAATATTGAAAATAATTATATCAGATTTTCCTGTTTTAGCAAGACTTTCAGGCTTATTTTTAGTAAAAATTCGGGAATATCGACAATCATAACATCACCTAGTTTATGGAGAAAGCCCCCCCTTTTTTGACTTACTAGAAGCTAAAAACAGAGAGAGTTATGTTTTTCACTCCCTCTGTTTATAGCTCACCTAGTCAACGACCAGCATCGATTTGATGCTCTTACGATCTGCCATATCTCGGTAAGCTTGGTTAATATCATCTAGACGATAACTTGTGGTGAACACTTTTCCTGGATTGATGTCTCCATCTAATACAGCCTTTAGCAACACCTGTTTATTGTAGGTGGTGACACTGGCTGATCCACCGGCAACCGAAATATTGCGGGCAAAGGTAGACCCCAACTTGTGTTTGTCATAGTGCGGTACACCAACGAAACCAACACGACCTCCATTACGAAGTACCCCCAGTGCTTGATCAATCGCAGCCTCTGTTCCGACACATTCAAGAGCGGCATCCGCACCCCCACCTAGTAGCTCACGCACTCGTTTAACACCTTCTTCGCCACGTTCAGCGACAATTGCAGTCGCCCCAAGATCCAGAGCTAATTGCTGGCGGTCGGCATGTCGACTCATGAGAATAATTTGAGAAGCTCCCATCATCTTGGCTGCAATGACAGCACACTGACCAACAGCACCATCTCCAATCACGACAACCTTGTCTCCTCGTTCGACCTGAGCACAGTGAGCAGCATGATAACCTGTCGGCATTACATCAGCAAGTGTCAAGAGGGATTTTATCATGCCTTCTGAATAATCGGATGGTTGTCCAGGGACTTTAACTAAAGCCCAATTTCCATAATGGAAACGGATGTATTCGGACTGATAGCCACCTCCCCTGTTTGTCGCCCCGGGATGATTATCGCAAGTTCCATCAAAACCTGCACGGCAAGCGCCACAAGTGCCGCAACCATGTGTAAAGGGAACGATGACAAAATCACCCGGCTGAACCGTCGTAATGGCAGAGCCAACCTCTTCAACAATTCCTAAAGCTTCATGACCACTGTTTGGTGAATGGGCCGCCTTATCATCGCCATGTGAATAAGACCAGAGGTCCGATCCACAAACACAGGCACGCACCACCTTGATAATGATATCATCATCTGCTTGCAAGGTCGGTTTTGCCACCTATTCAATAATCATCTGTCCTGCTTGTTCAAAAATAGCTGTTTTCATTCATTATGACCAAGAGCGTAAGAACAATTTCGACTCTTACCTCTAATCCTTTCCTCTATAATAGACTAAAATACTTGTAATATTAACGCGATATTAAAGAGCACTAACGACCTGATGTGCCACATATAATTCATCTAAATAAGCGACATCGTCATCTGTCAAATTAACCTCAAAAGCACCCATAAAATCGTCCAAATAGGCTTCTTTGGTCACGCCTAAAATTGGTGAATGCATCCCTTTTTTCCAGAGTCAGGCTAAGACAATCTGTGAACGTGAGACCTGATAGCGCTCAGATAATTCGGCTACACGTGCTACGATCAAACGATCCTGCTCCTCTGTCCTATCATACTTAGATTTTGCTTTCATATCCGTCGCACTACGGGCTGTATTTGCTGTCCAGTCTCTGACAATCCGTCCTGCTGCTAATGGACTGTACGGTGCCAGACCTACTCCATAATCTTGACAGAATGGAATCATCTCCCGCTCATCTTCACGATACAGCATATTGTAATGGTTTTGCATGACTGAAAAGGGTGTCCAGCCATTCTTTTCAGCCACATATTGTGACTTCTGGAATTGCCAAGTATACATATCTGAAGCACCGAGATAGTGGACTTTTCCACTTCTGACCAAATCGTTCAAAGCAGACATAGTTTCTTCAATCGGTGTATGATAATCCCAGCGATGAATGTAGAGAATATCAATGTAATCAGTCCCTAAACGTTTTAGGCTCTGTTCTACCTGATGGAAGATCGCTTTACGAGACAAGCCATGTTGATTGGGTTTTACTTCTCCGTTTGGCAAATCACTAAAGAAACATTTTGTCGCAATCACAACTTCTTCACGTTTGGCAAAATCTTTTAGAGCCCGCCCCAGAATCTCTTCGCTGGTTCCAGCAGCGTAGGTATTGGCCATATCAAAAAAGCTAATACCTAAATCCAGTGCCTTTTTGATAATGACTCTACTCTTTTCTTCATCTAATAACCAGCCTGAGTGAATTCCCATATTGGCATCTCCAAAACTCATGCAACCCAAACAAATTTTTGACACCTCAAGTCCAGTATTTCCCAGTTTTGTGTATTCCACATTCTTTCTCCTTTAGTTCTTCCAGATTTCCTTTGCCCGATTAAAAGCTGACCAGACCTTTGGCCAGCCAACATAAAAGGCGAGGTGTGTAATGATTTCAGAAATTTCTTCCTGCGTCACCCCATTCTTCTTGGCTAGGTTTAGATAATGATCTAATTGTTCCAAACTTCCACTACTAATAAGGGCAGATACGGTGACGATTGAACGAAGTTTAGGAGCAAGTGCATCCTCCCTGGACCAGACTTGTCCAAACAAGACATCGTCATTTAAGGAAGCAAATGTTGGTGCAAATTCCCCCAATATCTCCCGTCCTGCTGTTTGTTTTTCCATCTTTATTCCTCCTTTTAAAAATGAGCTTCCTCGTATTGCTCATCTGTCACTGCTTCATAAAATTCACCAGCTCCCGAAGTTATGGCAATGTGCGCAAACCATGAATTTTTGCTTGCTCCGTGCCAGTGCTTAATCCCTTTATTGGTCATGACCACGTCTCCTGCTTTAAGGTGGCGAGCTATTCTCCCAGCCTCCTGATAAATTCCTTCGCCACCTATTACTAATAAAATTTGGTAACCATCCAGATGAACATGCCAATTGTTTCGACAACCCGGTTCAAAAGTTACATTGCCAACAAAAACTGACTGATCCGGAGATTGTGCTAAGGTCGCTAGATAGGATTGACCAGTGAAAAATCTTCCATAAGGATTCTCTGTACCTAACTCAAATAACGGTGAAGCGTATAATTCTTCATGTTGTACCATATTTCCCTCCTATTCATCAAATAAACTTCGTTCAACTGGAAGAATCGCCTGTTTGTAATTTTCAATCTTATATTTGAGACGATCGCGCGCTTGTGTTAATTCGTTTATACGATTGTCCAAGGCTTCTAGTTGCTCACTCAGCAATTCGATACGAGCAGGAACCGTCTGATCACCTTGCCCCAATAATTGGATATATTCAATCAGCGGCTCAACGCCAATGCCAGCACTGCGATAACAGCGGACAAATTCCAATAGCTGAATATCTAACTCCGTAAAATCGCGTACACCTGCTTTATTTCTTGTGACAGCCGGCATTAAACCTATCCGTTCATAATAACGAATCGTGTCTGCTGAAATACCAGTCTTCTCACTGACCTTTTTAATATTCATTGCATCGCCTCCTCTCAAGCACTTGTATTATACATCTTTGAGTTAACCCCAAGTCAAGGGATTTTTTGTTTTTCGATTAACCAGTTTTGGAAATAAAAAACTCTCCCTACCGCCAGTGAACCGCACCCCAAAAGTTAGACAGATAATCTAACGAATGGGGTGCTTTTTTATGAAATTGAGCTACGAAGATAAATTAAATCTCTATGAGCTAAGAAATAAA